>JBLNAU010000065.1:0-4877 GCA_050259515.1 Syntrophothermus sp. | reverse complement strand
TGGTGCTGCTTGTTGCCATGTTTATACCGATGCCGGCGGGTGCAAAAGATGTCAGGGCTGGAGCTGAATTGCAGGCTGCTGACGGAGATCTGGACCCTACCTTCGGGACGAACGGGATCGTCTCGACCGATTTCAATGCCAGTCAGGATTTCGGGTCTTCCGTGGTGATCCAGCCAGACGGAAGGATCGTGGTCGCGGGTGAGACCGCAATCAATGGAAAACTTAATGTCGCGTTGGCACGATATTTGCCAGACGGTTCCCTGGATACAACCTTTGACGGTGATGGAAAGGTAACGAGTGACTTTGGCGACCAAAGCGATAATGGGGTTGCGGTTGCCCTCCAGGCCGATGGCAAAATCCTGCTGGCCGGGTCTGCCCGGAACCAGACCAGCAATCAGAACGAATACGTACTGGCGCGTTATAACAGCAATGGTTCGCTCGATATAACCTTCGACCTCGACGGGAAGGTGACAGTACCCTTCCTGGGTTTTATCAACGCCGTCGCGGTGCAGCCGGATGGCAAAATTGTCCTGGTTGGGGACAACTATACCAGCGGTGATTTTGTCCTGGTCAGATACAACCGTGATGGCTCACTCGACACGGGATTTGGTATCAATGGGTTTGTGGTGACCGATTTTGGCAATTCTGCAAGTGGATGTGCCGTTGCCATTCAGGCTTCAGATGGGAAAATCATTGCTGCAGGTCCAAGCTATGCTTCAGGCAATAGCTATCTTGCCCTTGCACGTTACCATAGCGACGGAAGTCTGGATGCCACGTTCGACTTTGACGGGAAAGTAATCACGAGCGTGGGGACAAATGATCGTATTTGTGACCTTGCACTGCAGGAGGACGGCAAAATCCTTGCAGCAGGCGCGGGGGATCAAGTCGGCACCGGTCGGGATTTCGTTTTGGTACGTTACAACAGCGATGGCTCGCTGGATACAACCTTTGATTCAGACGGGAAAGTAACGACAGACTTTGGATCGAATGAGAACGGGAATGCGGTTGCCGTTCAGCCGGATGGCCGGATCCTCCTGGCCGGAACTGTGAATAACGACGCCAAAACCGGCCTGGCGCGTTATCGGAGTGATGGTTCGCTGGACCCAAGTTTTGGAGTCGACGGAAAAGTGGTTACCGATGTGGGTTTCGTCTTTTCCGGGCAGGATATGGTCCTGCAGCCGGATCATAATATTATTGTTGCGGGAATGAGTGTCACAGGCACGGATTCCTATGATTTTGCGGTGGCGCGTTATATTTATCATTCAGGCTCCCGAATTCATTATGTCAAAAGCGATGCGCAGGGCGCAAACAATGGAATCTCCTGGGCGGACGCGTTCACCGATCTACAGTCTGCCCTCGCAACAGCCTTCAGCGGGGATGAGATCTGGGTGGCGGCCGGGACCTACAGGCCGACGACCGGAAGCGATCGAAGTGTTTCATTCACTCTCAAAAATGATGTTGCCCTTTACGGCGGATTTGCAGGTTCGGAGACCTCCCTTGCACAGCGAGACACTCTCGCCAATCCCACGGTGTTAAGCGGAGATATCGGCAACCTGGATGACGATCGTGATAATTCCTATCATGTGGTGGTGGGCAGCGGCACGAACAACTCTGCCATCCTGGATGGATTTACGGTAACGGAAGGACATACGAAAGAATTGGCCGATTTTTCTCCCGAAAGCAGGGGCGGTGGGATGTACAGCTATTATGGCAGTCCAAATGTCAGGAATGTGGCATTTATCAATAACTACGGGGAGTTCGGCGGCGGAATGTATAACGGCGGGGATTTTAATCCAGGTTTGGAACCGGAGATTGCTGCCTATCCAATCCTGACAGATGTAATCTTTAAAAACAATTCCTCTTTTGAAGGCGGTGGGTTGTTTAATGAAAATCACATCCAGGCAACTCTTAGCAATGTGATCTTTGAGGGGAACACTGCCGTCCGAGGTGGCGGCGGAATGGAAGACAGGCAGGGATTTCCCAGCTTGACAAATGTGGTCTTCAAAAATAACTGGGGTGGTCTTGCTTCCGGGGGGATGCAGAATTTTAGTATAAAAGCAAGTTTTACAAATGTAACCTTCAGCGGCAATTCATCCAGCATGTATGGAGGCGGGCTGGTGAACTCTAGCACGGATCCCATCCTTATGAATGTCACTTTCTATGGGAACTCTGCCGAACAGGGCGGTGGCATTTGGAATAACAACAGTAAACCTGTCCTGACGAACGTCACATTCTACAACAATTCGGCTTCGGCATTTGGGGGTGCCATCTATAGTGATTCCGACTATGGTAATGGCAGTCAAACAACCCTGCGGAATGCGATCCTTTGGGGAAATACTGCTCCTACAGGAGCACAAATTTATAATAGTGATACAAGTGCTGCCATCGTAAGCAATAGTGTGGTCCAGGATGGATTTGCAGACGGCACCAATATCATTACAGCAGATCCTCTGCTCGGTACACTGGGCAATTATGGAGGTTTCACAGAAACAATACTGCTGAGAAGTGGAAGCCCGGCCATCGATGTAGGAAACGATGAAGATTGTCCTGCCTCCGACCAGCGCGGGATCAAACGTCCGCAGGGCAGCCATTGCGATCTGGGAGCCTACGAATTCCAGCCCCCAACCTTCTCGGATGTGCCGATGGATCACTGGGCCTGGAGCTATATCGAGCGTTTGTACGCTGCCGGGATCACCGGCGGATGCACCAGCACTCCGCTCAACTACTGCCCGGGTAGTACCGTCACCCGTGCGCAGATGGCGATTTTTCTCCTGCGGGCAGAGCACGGCTCTACGTACAGGCCACCCGCTGCAATCGGCATGTTCAGCGACGTTCCCGAGACGGACCTGGCTGCTCCGTGGATCGAGCAGCTTGTGAATGAAGGGATCACCGGCGGCTGTGGCGGCGGTAAATATTGCCCGACCAACCCGGTCACCCGTGCGCAGATGGCGATCTTCCTGCTTCGGGCGGAACATGGCACCCCGTATTTCCCTCCAACTGCTGCTGGCATGTTCCTGGATGTTCCTGTCACCGACTTTGCAGCACCGTTTATCGAGCAACTGGCGAATGAGAAAGTTACCGGCGGCTGCAGTGCAACCAAGTACTGCCCGGGAAGCGCGGTCACCCGCGACCAGATGGCGATCTTCCTGGTAAGAGCGTTCAAGCTGCCATAGGAATTGAGGTTGAGATCGAAAGGAAGCAGGCTGTTGAGCCTGCCTCCTTTCGATGTTCCAGTGAATAGGATACGTTTTACTGGCTGTGTGAGGACGGCGAGTGGGGAGCAGATCGCAAAACCGGACTGTATGGCCGTTGATCTCTTTCAGACTCAAGGAGGAGAGCATGTATGGAAAAAAGCTTGTTCAACTGTCAGTTGCACTATTGTTCATACTTGGGGCAGCTTTGTCCGCGGCTGGTGCGCTGGCCAGCCCTGCTGATGCAAACTTTCTGTGGGCCAAAAGCATGGGCGGGAGCGGATCCGATTTTGGCTTGAGCACCATCGACTCAAATGGGAATCTCTTTACGACGGGACGCTTCGAAGGCACGGTTGACCTGGATCCGGGTCCGGGGCTATTCAGCCTGACCAGCGCAGGGAGTTGGGATATCCTCCTCTCGAAGCTGGATGGCAGCGGGAATCTTGTGTGGGCGAAAGGGATCGGAGGGCCGGGCAAGGACTTTGGGTCTGAAAGCAGCCAGGATGCCAGCGGCAATGTATACCTCACAGGATATTTTCACGACACCGTGGATTTTGATCCGGGCGCAGGGGTATTCAATCTGACCAGTGCGGGATATGAGGATGTCTTTGTCTGCAAGCTGGATGGCAGCGGGAACTTCCTTTGGGCGAAGCGCGTGGGAGGGACAGGCGGCGATTATGCCAGCGGCATCCGTGTTGACCCAAACGGGAATGTGTACATCCTGGGCAGTTTTAAAAATACGGCCGATTTTGACCCGGGCGCCGGCACATTCAACCTGACCAGTGCCGGCGCGGATGATATCTTTGTCTCCAGGCTGGACGGCAGCGGGAATTTCGTCTGGGCAAAACGCATGGGGGGAACAGGGGTAGATTTTCCGGATATGCTGGTGCGTGACGCAAGCGGCAGCCTTTATATCACAGGGAGTTTTCAAAATACGGCTGATTTCGACCCGGGCGCCGGCACCTTCAACCTGACCAGTGCCGGGGCGGATGATATCTTTGTCTCCAGGCTGGATGACAGCGGGAACCTCGTCTGGGCAAAAGGCATGGGAAGTCCGCAATTTGACACGGGTACTGCGGTTGCCCTGGGCTTGGATGGAAATGTTTACCTGGCCGGAGAATTTCAAGGCACCGTTGATTTTGATCCCGGCCCGGGCATCTCCAGCCTGACAAGTGCCGGCGGGATGGACATATTCATGAGCAAGCTCAATGCCAGCGGTAGCTTTGTCTGGGCGAAAAGAATCGGGGGAATATCGAATACAGATTACGTGAGTGATATTATGGTCGATCGGGACGGGTATGTGTACATCACGGGACAATTTCTAAATACCATCGATTTTGATCCAGGTGCAGGCAACTTTGATATGACCAGTACTGCCGGCTCACTGGATGCTTTTATCTGCAAGCTGGACGGCAGTGGCAATTTTATCTGGGCAAAAAGCATGGGGGGAGCGGGCACCGATGGCGGCAACACGATCAACCTGACTTCGACCGGCTTTGTTTTAACAGGAAACTTTTCGAGCACGGCCGACCTGGAGCCAGGTCCAGGGATATTCAACCTGACCAGCGCCGGCGCAGATGACATCTTTATTGCGAAGTTTGAAACTGCATACACGTTTACGGATGTCCCACCTGATTTCTGGGCGTGGAGCTATATCGAGCGCTTATATGCTGCGGGAGTCACTGG
>JBLNAU010000064.1:0-2935 GCA_050259515.1 Syntrophothermus sp. | reverse complement strand
AATGTGGCGCAAAGCGCTCAATGTCATTCCGGAGGTTTCGAAATCGGAATGGGATGCACTCGATGTGATCTCAAAGTGGCTCATCTCCACCCGTGCCGCGGTTCTTGTCATGACATTTTTATCGGCAGCCCTGGCAGGGGTTTTCGCTTGGCGGGACGGCTTTTTCAGCTTTGTGCCGTGGCTTTTTCTTACACTGGGTTTGATTCTCGCCCATGCCTCAAATAACATCTTCAACGACTATACCGATTATGTGCGTGGAGTGGACAAGGATAACTATTACCGCAACATCTACGGCGCGCAGCCGGTTGCCAGCGGCCTGATGACAAAACGCCAGCACCTGACTTATTTTCTGGTCACGGTCCTGGCTGCGGGATTCTTTGGTCTCAGCCTGCTCTATTACACAGGCTTTAGCACCACAACCTGGATCCTGATCGGCCTCGGCGCCTTCTTCCTCCTGTTCTATACCTGGCCGCTCAAAGGTCTGGCTCTGGGAGAAATTGCTGTTTTGATCGTGTGGGGACCCTTGATGATCGGGGGAGGCTATTATGTCCTGAGCCGGGTATGGAACTGGAATGTTGTGATTGCCAGTCTGCCGTATGTCCTTGGAGTCACGACTGTTATTTTTGGCAAACATATCGACAAACTCGCGATGGACAAGGCCAAAGGCATTCATACCCTCCCGGTGGTGATCGGAGAGAAGGCTTCCCGGTATGCTGTGCTGGCGATGATGGTCGCCCCTTATATTTTTACAGTCTATCTGATCGCGATCAAGTTCTTTACACCTGTAATGCTGATCGTTTTCCTGGCGCTTCCCACCTTCCTGCAGATCTATCCGAAATTCCTTCAGCCCAAGCCGGAGACCCGCCCTGAAGGCCAGATTGGGTGGCCTCTGTACTTTGTGGGCTTTGCTTTTGTCAACAACCGCAAGTTTGGCATGCTCTTCATGCTTGGTCTGCTTCTGGATACAGCTCTGCGACTATTGCCGTTTACCCAGAACCTCTGGCACTAGATTAACCTATTCTAGACCAGCGACAAGCAGGCAGATGTGAGATGACAGCCAGCCGTAAAGGCTGGTTGTTATTTATTTCTCATGAACTCTCCTAAATCGTCCAATTGTGTCCGATTTCACAGAGTGGTAGTATAATGCGCGAAGAGTCTGGTTATTTCGGCGCACAGCCGACATTTTTTAAAACTCAAAAGGAGAGAAAAATGCACATTAATTTCCCGATGTGGCGCAAAGCATCGTGGCAACTTATCAAGATGGACGACAAGAAAGAGTGGGACTCGCTTGATGTCGTGTCGAAGTGGCTGATCGCCACACGCTCTGCTGTGACATTGGTTACCGTTTATTCCTGTATCATTGCCGGATTGCTTGCCTGGCGCGACGGTAACTTTGCATGGGTTCCGTTCATTATCCTGACCCTGGGGATGTTCATCGCTCACGGTACCAATAACCTTCTCAACGATTACACCGATTATTCACGCGGCCTGGATCAGGGCAACTACTTCCGCACGCAATATGGGGTGCACCCACTTGCGCAGGGTTTCTTCACCAAATCGCAACAGATCACCTGGTTCATCGTCAGCGGCTTCCTAGCTACACTGGCTGGAGTCTACGCGCTAATAAAAACGAATTTCAACCCGGTTGTGATTGTCCTGTTTTTATTTGGCGCAGTTGTGCTGCTGCTGTACACCTATCCCCTTAAGTACTGGGGACTGGGCGAGCTCGCAATTTTCCTGATCTGGGGGCCGATCATCGTGGGTGGAGTTTATTACACGATGGCTGTGATCACCAACGGCTCAACCCAGTATATCTGGAGTGTAGTGCTGGCCGGCATTCCCTATGGTTTGGGCGTAGCCAGTATCAACATTGCCAAGCATATTGATAAACGCGATGATGATCAAGCCAGGAAAGTGGGCACGTTCCCGGTGCGGGTGGGTGAGAAGGCAGCCCGCCGCGTGGATCAGATTGCCATCATTCTCATCTATGTGATCATTGCCTATCTGGTCTTCGTGCCGCGTTATTTCACCCCAGTAATGCTGATCGTCTTCCTGGCATTTAAGCATGCTCTTACCGCCATCAAGATGCTTAATTACCCCAAGCCTGCACAGCCGCCTGCCGGCTTTACTTACTGGCCAACCTGGTTCTCCGCCGGAACCTTCAACCACAATCGTCAGTTTGGCGGATGGCTGATCCTGGGATTGATCATTGATACGTTGCTGCATGTCATCCCGTATACGAGCCAGTTGATCATGCGCTACTGGCCGCCGATGTAAGACGACCGGATGGTCCTTCCTACACTACTTCAATTTCTTTCACTTCCAGCCAGGCGGGTTCGGGGTTTTCCAAGACTCCGAACCCGATTTTTCCTTCAGGAGTAAATGCCGCGTATTGGTTATCGATCCAGATGACGAGTCCAAGCGGGGGATAGGGACTTACAGGCGACTCAAACACCGCTACACCATCTATTTCAAATAAGACCCGCTTCTCCTGCCAATCCAGTCGATACCGGTGCCATTTGGTGGGAGCGATTTGCCGATTTGGGTGGTGAGCTGCCGGCGTCCATAATTGGTATCCGTCCTCTTTAATTATTTTTCCTAAGATCCTGCGCGCTGTTTTCCGTGAAAAGGGAAGCGCCAATCCAGCAGCGATCAGCAGGGGATGAAATCCCGGGGCGCGAAACGTTTGAGCAAGGAATCCGTTCGCTGCCATCTCCGTCTGTTCGATGTGCGGCGTCCGAAACGATAAGTAATTCTCCTCCGACGCGCCAAAAAACCACACTGCGTTTGGAAGCGCCGGCAGCCGGAATGGATTGCCTCCAAACCCAAGCGACAGGCCAAACGGATCATTCCAAAACCCGAAGCCCCAGGTCCCCGGAATGGAATCGCTCGAGGTCCGTGCTGAAAGATGAAGGCTGTGGGTGGAGTGTATAGG
>JBLNAU010000063.1:0-5141 GCA_050259515.1 Syntrophothermus sp. | reverse complement strand
GCACGGTATTGTGGTTGAGCAGGATCCCCAGGGGCGCGGAGGGATCGGAATACTGTCGTAGATCCAAACCGAGCTGCGCGGCGTAGTGGGCAAACTCGGCCGGCCCCACGGCGCACACCTTGAGCACAAACTGGTAGGTACCGCCCTCTACAGGGCTGGGTAGATTTTCAAATTCAATACTGGTCAACTCCTGCAGGGCCTGGTACGCCGGGTCGGTGATTGTCGCGCGCGGGGGGATGTACTGCTCGTGGGAGCAGCGATCGTAGGAAACCTGCTGCACTTCGGGCAATTGGCTGACCAGGTTGGCAAAATCCTTGGCATGGCTTTGGCGGTAGTCCAAGTCGATCTGCAGATCGTAGTTCATCGCTTGGACAGCCAATTGTTGGGTGGTGTCGGTATACAGCCTCAGGGCGTTGAAAGCCACGAACAGGATGATGCTCATCATGAGCGAGAGTAACGTGGTGAGGTATTTCTTGCGGTCGCGCTGGAGGGATTTGAGCGCCAGCTCGCCCTCGAACCCGAACACACGCCGCATCAGCGGGTGTCGCCACGGCGCCACGGCGACGCTGGTGCGCAGGCTCAGCGGTATCCCCTCCTGGAGCTCACCGCTCTGGCGGATGGCTTCGATGGGCGAAACCCGGGCGGCACGCCGTGCGGGGATCCAGGCCGAGAGCAGGATGGTCGCCGCGGAGAACAACACGGTCAGTCCGATAACCAGCGGTGAGACCACCAGCGGCAGCCCCTGCTCCGCGTCCAGGATCAACTGGGAGACGATCCTTTGGGTGAGCTTCACCAGGATCGCTACCCCGGCGATGGCGCCCAGGATGCCGAGCGGAATGCCAATCGCCGCAATGACCCCAGCTTCGGTCAGCACAATGCGGCGGATCTGCACCGAGGTGGCGCCCACGCTGGCAAACATACCGAACTGCTTTTTACGCTCGCCGATCGAGATGGCGAACGCGTTGTAGATCAACAAGGCCGAGCCGCACACGATCAGGACGATGAGGACGACCATGATCAGCACGAAGGAGCGCACGTAGTTGGAACGGCCACTGCCGCCCAACCAGGGTAGCAGTTCCTCGTTGTAAGTAATGCTTTTGAGCTGGCCATCCGGACCTGTGTTCACCTCCAGCCCGGCACTCTTCGCCATTTCCGGCGCGCTGGTGGAAATGCTGCGCGGATCGCGGGCCAGGATCGAGATGTCCACATTGTCTGTGGCACCCAATTGCGCCGGGTCGAGGTACGTGAGGGCCGGGAAAGCGGCTGGCATGCCAGTCTCATCGGGCAACGGCGACATCACGCCGACCACCGTGTAGGTTTTGGAAACGGAGGGTGTAAATGTTTCCTCATCGGCCAGAGCCACATATTCTTCCCCGCCCCATGCCTTGACCATTGCATCGTAGTCGGGGATATTCCGCTGGCCGAAAGCCAGCTGCAATGTCGTACCGGGTTTCAAGCCCAGGCCAGAGTCTTTGATCATCACCGGCGAAATGAGCAGCTCATCATCTTTTTGGGGGAAGCGTCCGGAGATCAGCTTGATGGAATGGTTTTGGAATGAAAGCGCATCATATGCCGTGACATACAGGTAGGGCCGGACTGTGTTGTGGCTGCCGTCGGTGGCGCTCCCGAGCGAAGCGCTGAGCATCGCCGTCTGTACGGCGCTGTTTTCGGTGATGTATTTCGCCTTGGCATAGGGCACGGCGTGGAACCGGGTGTGCCAATTCCCCGACATGAAGATCTCGTGGTCGATCATCACCTTCTGGAAGCTGACCCCCAGCAGGAACACCCCGCAGATCAGGGCGGAGGACAGGAGCACCCCCAGGATCGTCACCGCAGTTCGCTTCCTGTTCAGCCGCAGGTATTTCAGGGTATACGTCGTCAGGATGTTCATGCCCGTACTGCCTCGTCACGCATGATGCGCCCGTCGCCGAAGGAGATGATGCGGTCGGCCTGCAGGGCGATGTCGCGGTCGTGGGTCACTATGATCAGAGTCTGGCGGTAGCGTTGGTTGGAGAGCTTAAGCAGCGAGATGATCTCCTTGGAATTGGCGCTATCCAGGTTGCCGGTCGGCTCGTCGGCCAGGATCAGTGCGGGGTTATTGATCAGCGCGCGGCCGATGGAGACGCGCTGCTGCTGCCCGCCGGAGAGCTGGTTGGGCAGGTGCCCGACCCGGTCGCCCAGTCCCAGCGTGGTGACGATCTCCTTCAGGCGCGCCTCGTCCAGGCGGCGCTCATCCAGGAGCAGCGGCAGGGTGATATTCTCTTCGACGTTGAGGATCGGGATCAGGTTGTAGAACTGATAGATGAGGCCGATCTGCCGGCGGCGGAAGATGGCCAGTTTCGTCTGGTCGAGGGCGCAGATGTCCGTGCCATCCACCAGCACCTGGCCAGAGCTGGGCGTATCCACCCCGCCCAGGATGTGCAGTAGCGTCGATTTGCCCGAGCCGGAAGGGCCGACGATGGCGACGAATTCGCCTTTTTCCACGCTAAAGCTGACGTTATCTAGGGCTTTGATCTGCGTATCGCCTTTTCCGTATACCTTCGAAAGGTTGTTTACTTTGAGAATTTCCACAATGTGCCTCCAAGATTTTTGTAGTACCGATATTCACAGCATACAGATGCCAAGTGACCCTGCGGTGACTGCGATTGTGACAATCTATTCACAATGGGATCGTTCTTCGGGACCATTGACAGTGAAAGACACGTTCATAAAAAAATCTTCCACTTAGTGGCTCTCTTGCCAAATAGGCGAACGATTGCCTTAGGCTCCTGTGTGGGAATGCGGAAATTTCTAATCGCTGCGCTTTAGTATACGGATTGACGCCGAATTGGGGAAGTATTAGAATGCACAACATCTCAATATTTGTGCATAAAGTGAACCCATCGGAGGCTTATGCCTGACAGTGATAAAACTCAAAATCAGATTCTCGCCGCGGCCGCGGAAGTGATCATCAGGCTGGGATATGACAAGACCACCATGAGCGACATTGCCGATGGAGCAGGCCTGAGCCGGAGAACCATCTACCTGTACTTCAAAGGCAAGGATGAACTTTTCGAAGAACTCCTCTACAGGGAATATCTGCAATACGCCCAAATCTGGTTGGAACAGGTTGAGGCGGATCCGCGCGGCGGGACGATCGGTGGGTTCTACAGGGCGAATTTTCATGCTGTGAACAGTCGCCCCTTGATCTCTGCCATGCTACGGCGCGACAAGCGTGTGGTCGGCAATTACCTGCGCAAACGTGACAACATTTTCACGCAAATGCTGTCGGGGGTGAACACGCTCGCTTTCTTTCAGACGCTGCAAGCGGCGGGAGCCATTCGCCAGGATATCGATGCGACGGTGATCGAACACATCGTCGAAATGCTGTCGTATGGGCAGCTGACCATCGGAGATTTCAAACCAGCAGACCAGTTTCCACCTTATGATGCGGTCATGGAAGCGCTGGCCGATATGATGGACCGAGCGCTGCGGCCAGCAGGTGACGGGTCAGGAACGGACACCAGCCAGGCGGGGAAAGCCATCGTCAAGCGGATTACCGCGGCGGCACGAGCACAGATGGAGCAGATCAAACAGGCAAAGGACAAGAAGAAGACCATACTTAATGGAGCAACCAATGACAACGGATAAGATTCACTTTACCAAGGAAAAAGAAACGATGCTTATGACCTTGAGCGGTCGAGCGATGCAGAGCCAGTGGAAGAATCCCATCTTGCGTGATCCCTGGGCGGAAGAAGCAATGCTGCATATCGATTACGATATGAGCAAGCAATTAACGGGAATGGCTTCATGGAACATGTGGAAAGATATCGGACCTACCATCATCGCCACGCGTGCCGCGACCATTGATCAACTGACGACCCGCTTTCTGGATGATCATCCGGACGCGGTCGTTCTTCAGGTGGGTTGTGGCATGGACAGCCGGGCTTTCCGGGTCAATCCGCCGGCAGGTGTAGAGTGGTTCGACGTGGATTACCCGGATGTGATCGACCTGCGCCGCCAACTATTTCCCACACGGGATAACTATCACGTGATCGGCGCGCCGCTGGACGATTTGCGCTGGCTGGATGAGGTTCCACGGGAACGGCCCGGGTTGATGATCGCCGAGGGGGTGCTGCATTACCTGAGCGAAACGGATGTGAAAGCGCTTCTCAACGGGGTGGTCGCTCACTTCTCCAACGGCCAGTTGATCTTCGATATCTGCAATACAATGATTGTGAAACAGGCGGGTAAGAACGTCGGGGGGACGGGTGCAACGTACAGGTGGGGCCTGGACGATCCCCAGGATATCCGGCAGCTCGAGCCAAAACTGGAGCTGATCAAGGAATTCAAGCCAAGCGAGCTGGTCGCGTTTTCCCGATTCCCGTTCTGGTTGCGGATGATGTTCCGCATTATGGAGAAGAACATGACACTGCGCAGGAATGAGCGCATTGTCGTGTACCGGTATTAAAGTGCGAGCCAGGTCTTTCACCTCACCACGCTCCTACACCACCCCCCGGAAAACCCGAATATCAAAGCTCGTGCCATCGCCGGGCTGGCTGCGGACAGAGATATCGCCGTCCTGAGCGTTAAAGATAGCTTTGGCCAGCGCCAACCCGATGCCGACGCTGTTCTCGCCAGCATTCTCACCGCGATAGAAGCGGTTGAAGATATTCGGCATGTCCCGGCTGGCGATCCCCCTGCCATCGTCGCTGACAATGATCTCAGCGTACAGGGCATTCGCACCGTAGCTGATCTCGATCTTCCCACCCTCCGGGGTATGCTCGATGCAGTTCTTGACCACGTTGGTCAAGGCTTCTGCGCTCCAGTTGAAGTCGCCGATAAAGCTCGTGCCATCATCCCCGTGGACTTCGAGACGCTGATTTTTGATCTCGAGCAGAATGTGCAGCGGCTCCAGTGCCCTTTCGATCAGCCGACGCACATCCACCGGCTCACTTTTTAAAGCAGCGGTGCCGGCATCCAGGCGGGCCAGCTTGAGCAGCGCCGTCACCAGCCATTGGATGCGCCCAAGCTGCGCGCGCAGCCGCTCGACGAAGGCGCGCCGGTCTTCCTCGGGCGGGTCTTCGGCCAGCAGGTCGGCCAAAACGCCCATCGAAGTGAGTGGGGTTTTGATTTGGGGGGATATGTCGGCGATCAGGTTG
>JBLNAU010000062.1:0-8738 GCA_050259515.1 Syntrophothermus sp. | reverse complement strand
TCCAGCTTGCACGCCAGATCCAGCAGACCTTCATTCCCGAGCAGCTGCCGGAGTATCCCAACTGGGAGCTTGCGGCGCGCTGGAAGACTGCCCGCCAGGTGGGCGGTGATTTTTACGATGTGTTCGAGCTTCCCGATAAGAAGCTGGGACTTTTCATCGCCGATGTCGCCGACAAGGGTGTCCCCGCCGCCCTCTTCATGGCTCTCACCCGGACGTTGGTCCGGGCGGCCGTGATCGAATCCGCCTCGCCTGCCGATGCGATGCGGCGCGTGAATGACTTGCTCATCCCTGACACGCGCCAGGGAATGTTTGTAACCGCTGTGTATGCCGTGCTCGATATGGAGACGAATGAGCTGACCTACGTCAATGCCGGGCACAATCCGCCACTGTGGGTGAAGAGCAATGGGGAGATCGAAAGACTCACCCGTACGGCCATTGCCCTGGGCGTGGTCACCGGAGAAACGGTCAGGGAATGCACCATCAAGTTTGAGAGCGGGGATAACCTGTTCCTCTATACCGATGGCCTGACCGAGTCGTTCAACGCAGACGGTGAATTCTATGGCGAGGAACGTCTTACTGAATCGATCCATTCCTCCCATTGCTCCTCGGCGCATGACCTGCTGGATGTGGTCGAAGGCTCCCTGCTCAGTTTTGTACAGGATATGCCGCCTGCGGATGATTTGACGATGCTGGTGCTCAGGCGGGTTTGATGGCGGAGTCGTTGAGTGATTTTGACTTCAATTGTGAGGTACGTCCGGCTTGGTGGAAGGCTGTTTTCTTCACGACAGACCCATTGCCATGATAAAAACATGGAAACCGAAGTAGAATCGATCCACACAAAACCAATCAACAGTGAGGCTTGATGTACACATCTGAAGGAAAGAAAATTATCTCCACCGAAAAGGCCCCCAAAGCCATCGGACCGTATTCGCAGGCGATCTGCATCGATGGACTGGTATTTACTGCCGGGCAGGTGGGGCTGGATCCGGCTACCATGGAGCTGGTCGAGGGTGGCGTCGAGGCGCAGACGCGCCAGGTGCTCACCAACCTGGGCCATATCCTGGAAGCGGCTGACTCGGGATTGAACTTTGTGATCAAGACCACAGTCTTCCTGAAGGATATGGCCGATTTTGCGGCCATGAACGCCATCTATGCCGAGTTCTTCGCAGGAAAGCCCCCGGCTCGCAGCACGGTCCAGGTGGCGGGGCTGCCCAAGGGGGCGCTGGTCGAGATCGAGTGTGTGGCGTTGATCAACCCGGCGCGCGGCGATTAATCGTGACATTCTGATTTTGTAGAGACACAGGGCATATCCTCTCCTGTGTCGCTATAGTTGTTTCAAGCTGAGCGATACTGTTTGCCGATCGTCCGGAAAATGGTGGGGGCGCATGGTGGTAGAATTAATGCCCGCAGTGAGGTGGGGCATGGTACGACATTCGTAATCCATCTGCCGCTTGCGACACGCTAACTCCAAATATATTGATTTACGGGTATCATTGTAGATCGTACCGAGATCATGCCACCGAAAGTTTCCATCATTGTCCCCTGTTATAACGAGCAATCCACCATCCGTCTGCTGCTGGAGGCTTTGTGTTCTCAAACCTTTCCGCGCGAGCAGATGGAGGTGATCGTCGCCGACGGCATGTCGCAGGATGGCACGCGGGAGGTGATCGCCGCCTTCCAAAAGGAGTTTCCGGAGCTTGAGGTTCGCGTGGTGGATAATGAACGGCGAACCATCCCTGCAGGTTTGAATTGCGCAATTCAGGCTTCGCACGGCGATCTCATTGTCCGGATGGACGCGCATTCGAAGCCGTATCCCGATTATGTGGAGAAATGCGTTCAGGATCATGAGGCGGGGCACGGGGAGAATATCGGTGGAGTCTGGGAAATCCAGCCCGGTGCCTCCACCTGGAGCGCGCAAGCGATCGCGGCTGCCGCGGCTCATCCCCTTGGGGTGGGGGACGCGATGTACCGTCTGGCTCCCACCGCAGCCGAGGTGGATACGGTCCCGTTCGGGTCATACCGGCGCTCGCTGATCGAGCGAATTGGCGGGTACAACGAATCTCTGCTGACGAATGAGGATTATGAGTTCAATGCCCGCATCCGGCAGTCGAACGGGCGGGTCTGGCTCGATCCGTCGATCCGATCCGTGTACTTCGCCCGCTCCACCTTTGCGGAACTGATCCGACAATACTGGCGTTATGGGTACTGGAAATGGCGCATGCTTCGCAATTATCCCGGCACGCTCCGCTGGAGACAGGCCTTGCCGCCTCTTTTTGTTTTAAGCCTGGTCGGTCTGGGGGTTCTATCCATATTTTTCCAATTTGCAGGGTGGCTGCTGGCCGGAGAACTGATCCTTTATTTTTCAATTCTCCTTCTGGCCGGTCTCCTTGTTGCAATAAAACATCGTAACGTTTACCTGCTGCCCGGTTTGCCCATGGCAATTGCAGCCATGCATATTTCATGGGGCAGCGGGTTCCTCTGGAGTATGCTCACGTCGGGCAAGAAATAAAAATGGCTGATCACGTTCGTACTACACCGCTACGGCTGAGACCCAATGAGCACCGCACGATCCTGTTCTCGGGCGACCTTCTCATGGCCCTCGCCTCGGTTTTTCTCGCGCTCTATACCTGGCGCCAGTACAACCTGTATGTGTTTCGAATCCTGTTTGCACGCTATGTCGCAGAGGGAATTAAACTCGGGCCGGCCAGGGAGCTTGCCCAGTCTCAGACAATCTTCGAGGTCCCGTTCTGGTTTTATATTCTTCCCATTCTCTGGGTGCTGCTGCTCGTCGAGCTTTATGAGCCTCATAAATCAGCCAGTGTCAGGAAGACGATCCAGGGAATCGCGATCGCAGCATTTATTGGACTGATCGCCTACTCCCTGGCTTTTATCATCCAGCAGGAATCGAACCTGCCTCGTATCGGTGTGGGAGCCTTTCTTTTATATGCCGCGGCTCTCACGCTGACCTGGCGAATGCTTTTCATCCGCGCCTACAAATCCACCGGGCAGCGCAGACGGATGCTTGTGGTGGGAGCGGGGAATGCCGGCCAGACCATTGCCGAGCTGTATCGCAAGCTGGATACCGGTTCCTTCACGATCGTCGGTTTTGTTGATGACGATCAGCAGAAGGTGGGCAAGGAATTCTTCGGAATCCCGGTCATGTGTACGAGCGCCAATCTGCTCAGCATCATTGATTCCCAACGCATTTCCGACCTGGTTGTGGCGATCAACGGAGAGATGCATGGCACCACCTTCCAGACCATCCTGGATGCCCAGGAACATGGTGTGGATGTAACGCGCATGCCGCTGTTGTATGAGGAGATGACCAGCCGCGTCCCCGTCCTTCACCTGGAGTCGGACTGGATCATTCGTTCCTTTGTGGACCAGTTGCACGTCAGCGGTTTTTATGAGCTGGCAAAGCGCCTGCTGGATATTATCGGTGGTTTGTTTGGATTGCTGATCTTTGCCCTTATGTTTCCCTTCCTGGGGTTGGCGATCTGGCTCGATACCGGGTCCCCGATCTTTTATACCCAGGACCGCCTGGGAAAAGGCGGAATACGCTTTAAGATCTACAAATTCAGATCGATGCTGCAGGATGCGGATATGGAAGGCGCTCCCTTCACCACCATGGAAAACGATCCTCGCGTGACACGTGTGGGAGGCTTTCTGCGCCGCACACGCCTGGATGAGCTGCCGCAGTTCTGGTCGGTGCTGCGAGGCGAGATGAGCCTGGTGGGGCCGCGTGCCGAGCGACCGGGACTGGTCGCTGAATATCAAAAGCAAATTCCCTTTTACCGGGCACGCCTGCTTGTCAAACCGGGGCTGACCGGTTGGGCCCAGATCAATTACGGATATGTCTCCAGTGTTACCGAGACGATTGTCAAGCTCGAGTACGATCTTTATTACATCAGGCATCGCACACTCGCGATGGATGTTTCCATTATTCTACGTACCATCGGTACAGTCCTGCGAAGGACCGGGAGGTAAATTGAAAACATTGGTTACGGGTGGCGCCGGATTTATTGGGTCGCATCTTGTTGAAACCCTGCTCGAGCAGGGGCACTCCGTTCGAGTGCTGGATAACTTCAGCACCGGGAAACGCGAAAACCTGCAGGAGCTGTCCCACAGATTTGGCGACCAGCTCGAGATCCAGGAAGGGGATGTGAGGGATGCATCGGCTGTGAATCAGGCAGTGCAGGATGTCGATGTCATTTTCCATGAAGCGGCTTTCGTCTCGGTTCCACAATCCATGGATGAGCCTCAGACGTGCTTCGATATCAATATTTCGGGTACTTCACAACTGTTCGACGCGGCCAGACGGGCCGGTGTGAGACGCGCAGTGGTGGCCTCCAGCGCGGCCGTCTATGGGGAGTCGGATGCTTTGCCCCTCGTGGAGGAGACTCCTTTGCAGCCCAAGTCGCCGTATGCCGTTTCAAAGCGCGTGGATGAATTGTATGCCGAGCTGTTTACCGGCTCGTTCGGTTTTGACGTGGTCGCCCTGCGCTACTTCAATGTATATGGACCGCGCCAGCGCCCCGATTCGATGTATGCCGCGGCTGTGCCGATCTTTGCCCGGCGTTTGCTGGACAACAAGCCCGTAACCGTTTTTGGTGACGGTGGACAGACGCGTGATCTGATCAACGTGCGTGATATCGTCCGGGCCAACCTGGTCGCCTCAGAGCATCCAAATGCAGCCGGAAAGATCTTTAATATTTGCACCGGGATCGAAACCCGCCTGCTGGACCTGCTCGATGTCATGTACGAGCTTCTGCCGAATGCCCCCAAACATGTCCATGCCGCGCCGAGGGCTGGCGATATCTATCGCTCGGTGGGGAGTCCGCAAAAGGCTGCCGATGTGATGGGCTTCCGCACCCAGGTCTCGCTGGTGGATGGCTTGCAGGAAGTCGTGGACTGGATGCGGCAAAGCTAAGCCCCAGGCAATCAGGTTTGAAGGTTTAATTCTCCAGCTTTCAACTTTCCAGCCTTTAACCACAATGCCCACCGTTTCCCTTTCGGATTGGAACAAGTTTCTTTCCACCCATCCCAACGCGCATCTGTTGCAGACCGGCGAATGGGGGAAATTGAAGGCCGGCTTTGGGTGGAAGCCTCTCCGCCTGGTAGGAGGCGAATCGGGTGTGCAGATCCTGTTTCGAACACTGCCGCTGGGTTTCACGATCGGATACATTCCCAAAGCCAATCCTGCCCAGTCGATCTGGGAAGAGATCGATTCGATTTGTAAAAAGAATCGAGCCATATTTCTAAAGTGGGAACCCGATCTTTGGGAAGGTCAAAAACCGGATCCCTGGAAACTGGAACTTGAAACCTCCCCCCAAAACATCCAGCCTCCTCGCACGATCATTGTTGACCTTACAAGCGCTGAGGCGGAGATCCTGGCACGCATGAAACAAAAGACGCGCTACAACATTCGCCTCGCTGAAAAAAAAGGAGTCACAGTACGAGCCTGGGATGATCTCCCCGCTTTTCATCGGATGATGCTGTCGACCGGTGGGCGCGATGGATTTGGAGTCCATTCCGAGAAGTATTACAGGACCGCATATGATCTTCTCCATCCAAAAGGAATGGGTGAGATCCTGCTGGCGGAATACGAAGGAAAGCCTCTGGCCGCTTTGTTCGTTGCCTGCCATGGGAATCGCGCCTACTATCTCTATGGTGCCTCCACCGACGAGGAGCGCAACCGCATGCCGACCTACCTCCTGCAGTGGGAGGCCATGAAATGGGCAAAAGCGCACCGCTGTGAGGAATATGACCTCTGGGGTGTTCCCGATGCGGAGGAATCCATTCTCGAAGCAAATTTCGAAACGCGTCATGATGGGCTATGGGGCGTCTACCGCTTCAAGCGGGGGTTCGGCGGCACGCTAAAACGCGCCGCTCAAGCGATGGATCGTGTCTATAACCCGCTGCTCTATCGCGCATATTTGAAGTACATTGGAAATCGGGAGTAACGTGGATCACAATTTCTGGAATTCGGTCATCTCGCGTCTTCCCGGTCCGCACTTCCTTCAAACCTATGAATGGGGAAAAGTGAAAGCGAGGTATGGCTGGAGTCCACTCTACGCGGTTTGGACCTCGGACGGTGCGTTTTTTACATTTAACGAAACAGATCATTGTTCATTGGCTGCAGATCAGTGCATCGCGGCTGCCCTGATCCTCCGGCGTAAGATGCTCAACAAGGGTTTTGCAAAGCGATTATCTATCCTCTATACTCCAAAAGGACCTTTGCTGAACTGGTGGGATGCCTCGCAGCGAAATCGTGTGCTCGATGACTTGCAGTCCTTTGCGAAGAAACAGGGTGCCATCTTTTTAAAAATGGACCCAGATATTGTCCTGGGGACCGGTATTCCGGGTGGAGAAGATGAGTTTGTTGATAAAAAGGGGAACATGATCATCTCCGAGCTGGAGCGGCGAGGTTGGAGGTGTTCCTCCGACCAGATCCAATTCAGGAATACCGTGCTGATTGATCTTTCGCCATCTGAAGAAGAGCTGCTTGCGCGTATGAAACAAAAAACCCGTTACAACATCCGCCTGGCAGAGAGGAAGGGCGTTGTTCTGCGCGTAGGCACGGAAAAGGACCTTCCCCTGCTGTACAGGATGTATGCCGAAACCTCTGTGCGCGATGGGTTTGCGATTCGAGATGAAGCCTATTACAGGACAGTCTGGGAAACATTCATGCAGGCCGATGTTGTAACATCCGGGCACTCCCACCTGCCGGCCTGCGAACCTTTGATCGCCGAAGTGATTGGCGAACCGGTTGCCGCGATCTTTGTCTTTTACTTTGCGGGACGCGCCTATTATGTGTATGGAATGTCGCGTAATGCACATCGGGAAAAGATGCCGACCTATCTTCTGCAATGGGAAGCGATGAAACGGGCCAGGGCAAAGAATTGTTCTGTTTATGATCTGTGGGGGGCTCCGGAAGTATTTGATGAAAGCGATTCGATGTGGGGCGTATATCGCTTCAAGGAAGGCCTGGGCGGAGAAGTGGTCCGCACCCTCGGCGCGTGGGATTTTGCTCCAAGTGCTCTTTGGTATGGGATATATTCCGAAGTGCTCCCGCGTGTGCTGGATGCAATGCGTTCCCGCGGGAAGGCTAGAACAAAACAATCGCTCGGAGGCGCCTGATGAATATTTCAAGATTCCACTTTGCCCATTTGCCAACGCCCATCGAAGAGCTTCCCCGTCTTTCGGAAGCGTTGGGCGGACCTCATCTGCTTGTCAAGCGTGATGACCAGACCGGCCTGGCCTTTGGCGGGAATAAGACCCGTAAATTGGAGTTCCTGGTTGCAGAAGCAATGGACCAGGGCGCCAGGACATTGATCTCAGGAGGGGCCCTGCAGTCCAATCATTGCCGCCAGACGGCCGCAGTCGCAGCCCGCTTTGGCCTGCAATGCATCCTGGTGTTGAATGGGGTAATGCCCGACCATCCTTCTGCCAATCTACTGCTTGACCAGTTGTTCGGTGCGGAAATTGTCACAATTGCAGATCGCGCTCTCCGCGATCAAACCCTGCAAAACACTTTTGATCGGGCAGTGGAGGAGGGCAGGAAGCCTTACCTGGTCCCGTATGGTGGGTCCAGTCCGACAGGCGCGTTGGGATATGCGTTTGCCGTGGACGAGTTCATCAAGCAAAACGTGAAGGCAGACTGGATGGTCTTTGCCACCTCCTCCGGCGGTACACATGCCGGGCTGGTTCTCGGCAAGCGCCTTTTCGGTTATAACGGCAATGTCTTGGGGATCAGCATCGATGAACCAGAGGAATGGCTCAAGTCTCATGTCTCAAAACTGGCTTCGGATGCGAGTGAGAAGATGGGGGAGCGGATCGAGTTTACGCACGAGGATGTCCTTGCCAATGACAATTACTGTAAAGCTGGCTATGGCGAATTGACCGGCGCGGAGCGCGAAGCGGTCCAGCTGTTTGCACAGTATGAAGGATTGCTGCTGGATCCTGTGTACACAGGACGCGCCGCGGCCGGGATGATCGACCTGATCCGAAGCGGATTTTTTAAGAAAGAGGAAACTGTGCTTTTCTGGCATACAGGCGGCCAGCCCGCATTATTTGCGGAGAAATACGCAAATGAGATTTAACTCAAACATGATTTACCCCAAACTTAAGAATACAGTCACAGACACCGCACTGACGTTCGGGGCAAGGGTTGCACGCATACCCACGGATTTTGAAAAAATAACTCCGGAGTGAGCCAAAAGAAAAGCCGACCTGATGAATGAACTGGGCCGGCTTTTCTCATGTAAATCAGTGAAATCCGAGGTGATATAAATTTAGGGGTTAATTATGTTTTGTCTTTAGCCTACAGATACGCCGATCAATTTGCCAATGCCATAGGTGAGTATGGCAGCCACAATCCCCACCAATACCTGTCGTGTTCCGGAGAACCAGATGCTGCGACCCGTCATCAGCGTGATCGCTCCGCCGATAATGAACAAACCGATCGCGCTGACGATCAGGCTCAGGATGATGGCGGTTGTTCCGGTCAAAAAGAAATAGGGAAGCATGGGGAAGAGCGCACCGAACGCGAACAGGAAGAACGAGGTGAAGGCAGCTTCATAAGCCGATCCGCCGAGTTCTTCCGGATCAATGCCCAGTTCTTCACGAGCAAGCGTATCGAGGATATTTGCTTGATCGGCCATCATGTGGGACGCCATCTCTCTTGCGCGGGCTTCAGGCAGGCCCTTGGATTGATAGATCAGCGCAAGTTCCTCCTG
>JBLNAU010000061.1:0-16415 GCA_050259515.1 Syntrophothermus sp. | reverse complement strand
GGCCGAGCATGACTGGCTGCAGCGCTTTCGCGAGCTGGCCACGGGCCACACTACCTTGATTATCACGCATCGATTCACAACTGCCATGTATGCCGATATGATCCACGTCATGGAGGCCGGGCGCATCGTGGAATCAGGCAGCCATGCGGACCTGCTGGCTCAGGACGGCCGCTACGCTCAATCCTGGCGCGACCAGATGCGGATGGTGCAGGGAGATGCGGGCCAAAATTCCTTAAGTGGTGAGGTCGGTCAGGAAAGTACATCCCTTAAGGACGGCCTGATCAGCATGCCAGGATGATTCGATGATGAGAAAACTCAAGAAATTACTCGATCTTTCAACCGCCGAACGGATTCTCCTCCTACACTCGGCCGTTCTCCTGATCCTGAGCACGATCGGCTTGAGGTTTTTTCCCTGGTTAAAAATTCAACGCCTGTTCCTGGACGTGGCCAGCAGGCATCCTTACCGGAGCGGATCCAGCCGCCCATCGGTGCAGAAGATCCACTGGACCCTGCGCGCTGCCAGCCATCGAATTCCCAAAGCAACCTGTTTACCGCAGGCCCTGGCTGCTCAATACCTGTTGGTCAGGAATGGATATCCTGCCGAGCTCCAGATCGGCGTCGCCAAAAGGAGTTCTGGGAAACTAGAAGCACACGCCTGGGTGATCACTGAAAACCAATTTCTTGTCGGTGATGTGCGCAACTCAGACCGCTTTGTTCCCCTGTCAAATCCTGGCGGGCTGACGATCGGGATGTTCCGAACGGACAAAAGAACTACTGAGGCAGGCTGGACTTCTGAAGCCAGGCTTTTGGTGTTATGTTCTCGGACGCGGATAACCCCTGATCTTTCAGCCCAAATCCTTGAACTGGTTCAAAGGGAGATTGATTGGGATCTTCTGGTTCGCTTGGCGTTCGATCACCAGGTCGCCCCGCTCGTTTACCGTACGCTGGAGTCCGTTGCTCCAAGCGTAGTGCCGGCTTCCGTAAAAGCCGAGCTCAAGCAGCAGATCCAGGTTTTCATTCAAGGCAACCTGTCGCTCACGCATGAATTGATCCAGGTGGTACGCCTGCTCGATCAGCATAACATTCCGTCTATTCCGTATAAGGGGCCGGTACTTGCAGCATCGATCTATCATGACCTTTCCATCCGCTCATTTGGCGACCTGGATATTCTGGTCCGGGAGGAGGATGTACTGCGGACGATCGATATCCTGCTGGCGGGTGGCTATGAGATCATCCGGCCCAATCGGGTGGCCCGCACCGAGGCTGACTTTCAGTCGTACTGGATCCGAAGATTGGTCCAAAAAGCTTCCTGGGGCTACCAGATCGTTCTCTGGAATCCTGCCCGCCAGGGAATCGTGGAACTGCATTGGAGAGTGGCACCGAGATACGTTTTTTCGAAGAACCCGGAACAGTTATGGGAGAATTTACAGGCGGTGTCCCTTGCGGGATCAACCCTTCAGACCCTGGCTCCGGAAAACCTTCTCTGGTACCTTTGCCTGCATGGCAGCAAACACAAGTGGACCGAGCTGCGCTGGGTATGTGATGTGGCAGAGCTGCTTCGTGAACATTCTGATTTGGACTGGAACCTGGTCTGTGCCCGGGCTGCCGAGCTGGGCCTTGAGCGCAGGCTGTATCTTGGTTTATCTCTCTGCAGGAAGATCATGGGTACCCCATTACCCGCGATCGTGGAGGACAGGATAGAGTCGATGCCCTCGGTAGAGAGTCTTGCTGCTGAGGTAATGGACCGGCTGTTCATTCCATCCCGCGGCAAATCTGTTCTTGCCAAAATCAGGCGTCTCACATTTCAATTAAGGACGATGGATCACCTGCAAGACAGAGTGAGGTACTTTACGCGGTTCTTCAAGCGCCTGGACTCCATGATGACCGCCAGGCGGAGACGGCTCAGACTATTCTCATTCCTTTCGCTTTCGTCCCGTTAAAGGATCGCCGGCATTCGACTCGCTACAACTCCTCGTATGATAAGATTAACAGCGCTTTTGGCGCTGTTTTTGTTCTCCTTGACGGATGTCACACCCAGTGGGTGACGATTTGGACGGTTCAATTTAGACCAAAAATACTATACTTGTAGAGGAGCTTAGCCTGCATGGATGATTTTCTGAAGATCGTAGACTTTTCCAGGGGGAAGCGCTCGATTTATTCAGCCTTACCATACAATAAAAAAGTACTTCTTGAAACAAATCATTTGAACGACCGGGAGATACTTCTATGAACACCCAGGATTTTATTGCGATCGAAGAAGAGTACGGTGCGCACAACTACCATCCGCTGGATGTGGTCATTGAGCGGGCGGAAGGGGTGTGGGTCTATGACGTGGATGGAAAGAGGTACCTGGATTGCCTTTCTGCCTACTCGGCGGTCAACCAGGGACATGTCCACCCGCAGATTCTGAGCGCCCTGCTTGAACAGGCGAAAAAGGTCACACTAACGTCCCGGGCTTTCCGGAACGACCAGTTGCCGCTTCTGTACAAGGAGCTGTCCGAAATGACCGGCTATGAGATGTCCCTGCCGATGAACAGCGGCGCGGAGGCCGTGGAAACGGCGCTGAAGCTGGCTCGAAAATGGGCCTACCAGGTGAAGGGTGTGCCGCGCCACCAGGCCGAGATCATCACGGCAGCCGGGAACTTCCACGGACGAACCATTTCGATCGTCAGCTTCTCCACCGAGCCATCCTACCGGGATGACTTCGGTCCCTTCACGCCCGGGTTTGTCACGGTCCCCTATGGGGACGCGGGCGCGGTCGAAAGGGCGATCACCCCGAATACCGCGGCAGTCATGCTTGAGCCAATCCAGGGCGAGGGCGGAGTCATCATCCCGCCTGCCGGATATTTGAAAAGGGTGGCCGAGATTTGCAAAAAGCACAATGTGTTGTTCCTGGCTGATGAGATCCAGACCGGTCTCGGCCGGACCGGAAAGCTGTTCGCCGCGCAGCATGAAGACGTCCGCCCGGATGTGACGATCATCGGAAAGGCCCTGGCCGGAGGCTTTTACCCGGTCTCGGCGGTTTTGGCAGACAAAGCCATTTTAGGACTTTTCAGGCCGGGCGAGCATGGCTCCACATTCGGAGGCAATCCGCTTGCAGCCGCCGTGGCACGGGCAGCCTTGAAGGTGATCCGCGACGAGGATCTGGCCGAGCGCTCGCGCACGCTGGGTGAATATTTTGTGGAGCAGTTGTCAGAAATCCCCAGTCCGCATGTCAGGGAAGTGCGCGGCAAGGGTCTTCTGATCGGTGTCGAGCTGAAGCCGGAGGCCGGAGGCGCACGCAGGTTCTGCGAGGCGATGCAGCAGAAAGGCATCCTTGCCAAGGAGACCCACGAGAATGTGATCCGCTTTGCACCGCCGCTGGTCATCGATAAGGAAACCATCGACTGGGCGCTCCCGTCCATTCGTGAAGTATTGAATATGAAATAATGCCCTCATCCCCAGCCCTTCCCCCGCGGGGAGGGAGTCCATTCCCCTCTCCCCATGGGAAAGGGGTAGGGGTGAGAGAGGAGGCCACATGATCATAGGTATTCCCAAGGAAAGACGGCCGTTCGAATTTCGAGTCGGCCTGCCACCCGCCGCGGTGGAGATTTTGTGTCAGCATGGGCACCAGGTGTACGTCGAGCATGAGGCGGGTGGAAAGATGGGCTTCGATGACCGCCAGTTCGAAAAGGCCGGGGCGAGGATCGCCTATTCTCCCGAGGAAGTGTTTGGGCGGGCAGATCTGGTCCTCAAGGTTGCACGCCCGGTGAACGATGAGCTGAACTGGCTGCAGCCAGGCAAAGCCATTGCCGGCCTGCTGCATTTATCCTCCGCGCGCCGCGATAAGGTGGATATCCTGCTCAAAAAGAAGATCACTTCGATCGCCTACGAGCAGATCCGGCTGCCAGATGGGTCGTTGCCGGTGCTTCGCCCGCTGAGCCAGATCGGGGGAGCCATGGTCGCCCAGATCGCGGCCCGTCTGCTCCAGAACAACTGGGGAGGCAAGGGGATCCTGATGGGTGGAGTTCCCGGTGTTCCGCCTGCCGAAGTACTCGTGATCGGCGCAGGCATTGTCGGCACGTACGCCACGCAAATGTTCATCGGCATGGGCGCCCACGTGACGGTCATCGACCAGAATATTAATGCCCTGAAAACCTTGCTGGATCGCTATCCCTGCATCGTTACCATGACATCCACAAGGCGCAACATCGAACGCGCCACCGCCTTTGCGGACGTGGTAGTCGGCGCGGTGCTGGTTCCCGGCCAGCGCGCGCCGATCCTGGTCACGCGCGAGATGGTGCGGGCCATGAAGCCCCGTTCGGTGATCATGGATGTGAGCATCGATGAAGGTGGCTGTGTGGAAACCTCTCGTCCGACCACGCACGAGCATCCGGTATACATCGAGGAAGGCGTTCTGCATTACGCGGTGCCGAACATGCCCGGTGCAGTGGCGCGCACGGCGACCTACGCCTTTGTCAACGCTGCCATGCCGTATATCGAAAAGATCGCCAACCTGGGTGTTGAGCGGGCCATTCAGGAAGATCCGGCCATTGCGACTGCAGTGAATACGCACAATGGCGAGCGCAAGCATCTGTCGCTGTTTTCAAAAGGAGGCGACGATGGACTGGACTAGTGTCTATAAGTCGCGGATCGTGACCGCCGAAGAGGCCGTCCGATGCATTAAGTCAGGAGATCGCATCTTCCTGACTGGCAATGTCTCTGTGCCTCAAAAGACCCTGGGCGCGCTGGTGCAGTATGCTCCCAATCTGGAAAATGTGGAGATCTGCCAGGCGCTGACCATCGGATCGGCCGATTATGTCAACCCGGACATGGAGGGGCATCTGCGGGTCAATACCCTGTTCATCAGCCACAACGTGCGCAGGGCAGTTCAGGAAGGACGCGCAGACTTTACGCCGGTCCTGCTCTCGGAGTTCCCGCTCCTCTTCAAACAGGGTCACCTGCCCCTGGATGTAGCCATGATCCACGTTTCGCCTCCGGACGAGCATGGATTTTGCAGCCTGGGTGTTGAAGTGGGCCTGACGAAGTCACCGGCTGAGTGTGCCAAGATCATCATCGCCGAAGTGAACCAGCAAATGCCGCGGACACTGGGCGATTCCTTTATGCATGTCAGCCGCTTGAACTACATGGTGCCGGTCGACTATCCGATCCCTGAAATGGCCATGGCGGAAGACGGAAATTCCGAGGTGGTGGAAAAGATCGCCGGTTATATCTCAGAGTTGATCCCAGACGGAGCCACCATGCAGCTGGGCATTGGGGCGATCCCGGATGCCGTCTTGAAATATCTGCACAATAAGAAGGACCTTGGCGTTCACAGCGAGCTGTTCTCCGACGGGGTCATTGATCTCGTAAATGCAGGGGTACTGACCAACGCCCGCAAGACCCTGCACCCGGGGAAGATCATTGCCGGCTTTATGCTTGGCACCCGCAGCCTTTATCAGTGGGCCGATGATAATCCGCTGATCGAGTTCCATCGGACCGAGTATGTCAACGATCCATTTGTGATCGCCCAGAACGAGCGCATGGTCGCCATCAACTCGGCCATCGAGGTGGATCTTACCGGCCAGGTCTGCGCCGATAGCATTGGACCCAAGCTGTACAGCGGCGTGGGCGGCCAGCTTGACTTCATCTACGGTGCCTCCCGGTCGAAGGGCGGCGTGCCGATCATCGCCCTCCCCAGCACCACAACGCTGCGGGATGGGACTCTCGTCACCCGGATCGCAGCCATGCTCCAGCTGGGTGCGGGCGTGGTCACCAGCCGCAATCACGTCCGATTTGTGGTGACGGAATATGGCGTGGCGGACCTGTATGGTAAGACCATCCGCCAGCGCGCACAGCAGTTGATCAAGATCGCCCATCCCCACTTCCGGGTGGAGTTATCCAGGCAGGCAAGAGAGCTGCATTACCTGTAGACCTGACCGGTCGGAGCGTCTGGAGCACTCGCCGCGGGCCAAACCTACCCTGCGGCGAGCATAATTTTCCAGTTTTCAGCAGCGAGGATTTCCATCATGATACGAAAAGCCAAAATAGTCGCAACGATCGGCCCTGCCAGCCGCAGCCCGGAAGTGCTTGAGAAACTGATCCAGGCCGGCATGAACGTGGCACGCATCAATTTTTCTCATGGCACCCATGAACAGCATGAACAAACCATTGCCTCGATCCGCCAGGTCTCAGAGCGGTTGGGTGTTTCAGTGGGCATCCTTCAGGATCTGCAGGGGCCCAAGATCCGGGTCGGGGAGCTGTCCGAGCCCATTCAGCTGGCAGACGGCGATACCGTGGTGCTTTTTGCAACCGGGACTCCCTGTCCCGTGGACGGTCAGATCAAGATCCCGGTGGATTTCCGCCAGATCTTCGATTCGGTTCGGCCCGCCGACCGGCTCCTGCTCGATGACGGTCGTCTCAAACTGGAAGTGGTCTCCGTTGTCGATCGAAATACCCTGACTGCCAGGGTGGTCACCGGTGGAACGCTGACTTCTCATAAGGGGATCAACCTGCCCGGGATTCGTCTTCGGATTGCCGGCTTTACCGAAAAGGATGAAGCGGACCTCGCCTTCGGCCTGGCCCTGGGGGTGGATGCGGTTGCGATCTCCTTCGTCCGCACCGCGGAGGATGTGAAGAAAGTCCGTTATGCGATGGAACGATTCGCAAACGGAAAACGACATCCCCTGTTGATTGCCAAGCTGGAAAAACCCGAAGCGCTCGATAACCTGGATTCCATCCTGGAAATTGTAGATGGTGTGATGGTAGCGCGCGGCGACCTGGGCGTGGAATTGCCTCCCGAGCGCGTGCCCGTCCAGCAGAAACACATCATCCGTGTGGCCAACAAGCGCGCCAAGCTTGTCATCACCGCGACGCAGATGCTTGAGTCGATGATCTCCAATCCGCTGCCCACCCGGGCGGAAGCCTCCGATGTGGCCAATGCCATTTTCGACGGAACGGACGCGGTCATGCTGAGTGCCGAGACGGCCTCCGGAAAATATCCGCTGGAAGCAGTCCAGATGATGGATCGGATCGTGCATGAAGCCGAATTGCATTTTCTGGAATGGGGAGCGGAACAGGTGGTGGCTGGCCTTGAACACAGTGACGCGGCCTCGATGGCGCGCGCCGCGCAGGCGCTGGCCAATGATATGAATGTCACTGCAGTGGCCTGCTTCACCACGCAGGGCGAAAGTGCCTGGCTGATGTCCAAGATCCGGCCGCGCGTGCCGATCATGGGCTTTACTCCGTTCGCAGAAACGGCCCGCCGGCTGGCCTTCCTGTGGGGGATCCGCCCGCAGCTTGTGCCTTTTTCCAATTCCCTGGACGAGATGCTGGAATATGTGGATGCCGCACTGATGCGCTCGGACGTTGTGGGGCCAGGCGACCAGGTTGTGATGGTATGCGGCTTTCCGGTCGGCGCGATCCGGCCGCCGAATATGGCGCTGCTGCATACGGTGGGCGAGCGATAAATCCTCTGCTCGCCGGGGAATGGAAGCCTTTAATGAGGGAGGACATTCCGGTCAGGTTATTGTAGCCACATAAATTGGTATGGCGCGAGCTCCAGCGTCAGTCTGCCATCCTGTAATGAAAATTCTTTTTGAGTAAGAAGGTCAGTCAGTGTACCGGCTGGCTTTTTTATTTCCATGGAAAAGGATTGAGGGCTGTCACTCAGGTTATGAACGGCCAGAACCGCCTCGTCCGAATCTGTACGGCGAAAGATCGCCAGGCTGCCGTTCTGTACATCCACCCAATCGAAATCACCCCAGCCGAACACCGGATGTCTTTTCCTGGTGGAGAGCATATGGCGGAGGGCATGCCAAAGGGAAGTGGGATCGGCTCGCTGCGCTTCCACGTTTACCCGTGCAGGCGAATATATCTCATCCTGCAGCACGGTCACAAAGATCGAGTCTGCTGGAGCCTCGGTGAATCCGGCTGTAGGCCCGTCCTTCCACTGCATTGCCGTCCGGACCCCGTTCCTGTCCTCCAGCCAGATGTTATCGCCCATGCCAATCTCATCGCCGTAATAAAGGATGGGTGAACCTGGCAGGGTCAGCAGGATGGAGTAAGCCAGCTCAATCTTACGGCGGTCATTTTCGAGCAGGGGCGAGAGCCTGCGACGGATGCCGAGATTGAGCCGCATGCGTGGTTCATAGGCGTACTGCTCCCACATCCACTGTCGCTCTTCGGGTGTGACCATCTCAAGGGTGAGCTCATCGTGGTTGCGAAGGAAGATGCACCACTGGCAGTTTTCAGGGATGGGAGGGGTGCGAGCCAGGATTCCCTTCATATCCTCGGCTCGTCCCTTTTTCAAGGCCATATAGATGCGCGGCATGATGGGAAAATGAAAGCCCATGTGGAACTCGTCGCCGTCTCCAAAATAGGGACGGACATCCTCCGGCCACTGGTTTGCCTCGCAGAGCAGGATGCGCCCCGGATAATGTTCGTCCATAAAGGCACGCAGCTTTTTCAAATATGCATGAGTTTCCGGAAGGTTTTCGCAATTCGTCCCCTCCCGTTCGAAGAGATAGGGAACGGCATCGGCTCGAAATCCATCGATGCCCGCGTCCAGCCAGAAACCTGCAATTCTTAACATCTCCTCCTGTACTTTGGGATTGTCGTAATTCAGGTCCGGCTGACTGGCATAGAAGCGGTGCCAGTAATATTGCCCTGCCATCTCATCCCAGCTCCAGTTGGATGGCTCGGTATCCAGGAAGATAATGCGCGCCTCCTGGTATTTTTTGTCTGTATCACTCCAGACGTAGTAATCACGATATGGCGAGTTGCGGTCGGCGCGCGCAGACTGAAACCAGGGATGCGCGTCGGAGGTGTGATTGAGCACCAGATCCATCACGATACGGATGCCGCGCGTGTGGGCCTCATCCACCAACTGCCGAAGATCCTCCACAGTGCCAAATGTCTCGGCAATGTTGTAGTAATCGGCAATATCGTATCCATCGTCCTTCAATGGCGAAGGATAGATCGGCATGAGCCAGATGCAATCCACGCCAAGATCCTGCAAGTAACCAAGTTTACTCTTCAGACCCTGGATGTCGCCATGCCCGTCTCCATTGCTATCATAAAACGCCCGGACATAGATCTGGTAAAAGATGGCACTTTTATACCAAAGTTCTTTCTTATTCATGTTCACTTTGATCTTCCTTTTTGGTCTTTTCAGAGCTGGCCTGGATCGCCAGCTCGATGTAAATGGCGGCAGTCCATCCAAAGGCTGGAATGGCCCGGGGAGGAGCGACCCCCGTTTGTGAGTCATAGTATTCGGAAATTCCCGGCTGGTTGGCGATCAATTCCAGCGTTTGTTTGCGCAGCTCTGATGCCAGGTCATCTCTATCGATTTTTTGCAATGCTTCGATAAAAAAGTAATTGATGTTTGCCCACACGGGTCCGCGCCACATGGTCTGTGGATCGAATTTCGGGTCATTATAAGCAACTGTGGGTAGCCTGAATTTCCCCATAAACTCGTCCGCATGAGTCAGATGAGAGATCAAACGCTCGGTGTACCCGCCGGGCAGCTGGCCAGTCCATATCGGTAGCAGGTTGAACGGCGTTAGAACCGGTACTTTCTTTCCTTCGTGAAGCGCCTGGAATGACCCGGTCCTTTCATCCCAAAGCTGGATGATCATCCGGGTGGTCAGTGCAGTGGCTCTCTCACGCCATTTCCGGGCGTCCTCTCTTTTACCGATCGCGGCGGCGATATCGGCCAGCGAATTCATCTGGATCTGCAGATAGGTATTGATATCCGGTGATATGACGGGCATGCCATCATCCCAGAGCGGACTATCGTCCAGACCGGAGGAGTAGGGATGAGTATATTGGGCCAGCCTGTCCTGCGTGTTTCCCTTCTGCTCCAGCCACCAGCGATTTTCGCGCACCAGGGGCTCATAGACCTCGCGGAGAAAATCAGCATCCGGATGCATCTCATGGATCTTGAGCACAGCCCAGGCCAGGATAGGAGGCTTGGTCACGCGGCCCTGGATGGGATGGTCGATCTCCGTCACAACGCCCTCATCAAAGATCGCATCGGGAAGCATGCCGTCCGGCTGCTGCTGCGCCAGCATGACACGTACCTGGTCACGGGCCAGTTCTGGGTCCACATGGCGATAGGCAATGGCGTGCAGGGCGCTGTCCCACAGCCAGGTGCCAATATAGGAAGCCTTGCTTGGAACCATGGCGGGGCGGGTCAGATAACCTCTTGGGTTGACAAGATTGTTCGCCATGACCCACCAAGCATATGCATATTTATGCCTGTAGTGCTCGTCCACGTCCGGAACGCGCTCGAACCATTTCTTCCAGCGCTCAGCGGCCTCCAGTCGGGCGATCGAAAAGGGCTTGCTTACAAACTCGCGCTTGGGCCCATCCCAGGTATGGAGGGAAATGGAGCAATCCTGTCCCGCCACCACAAGGATCTCCACACCGGGGAAGCCGGGTGTCGAATTGTTCGTGCGCATCTCGCCATTCAAGATTTCATAACTCATGTTGCGCACGTGCTTGACTTCGCCGCCGGTCTCCGTACGATACCAGTGTGTTGAATTGACGCGGAATCGCAAGCCCGCTGTCACACCTGCCGGCAGACCGAATACCAGCGTATTGGCATCCTGGAAAGCAAGGTAAAAAATTCCAAGGCGGGTTTCGAGCTGCAGCAACTCCGGGAAGGTGGTCAGGCTGAAATCAAGCACCTGGCCGTCCTCACCGATCAGGCAGAGGTCGTCCATGAAGGGCGGGCGGCGCAGATAGCTTTCGATGCCTGGCTCCACATGGATCAGACGCTCGGCCAGTTTCACATAAAAGCTCGGCCGATTGACATACTGGTAGACAAGAAGGCGCGAGCCCCGGTCGCTGAACGGGACTCGCGTGATGTCGATCTGATTTTTCAACAGTGGAAGCAAGGCCCGGGTACTATCCTTTCACCGCGCCGGCCAGCATGCCGCGTACAAAGTAGCGCTGGAGCGAGAAGAACACGATCATTGGCAATAGCATTGAGAGGAAAGCCGCGGCGGTCAGTACCTGCCAACCAGAGCCCAACGATGTGACCATGTTGCTGATCTGGTATGTCATGACCGGTGTCGTGCCGCCGAGGAAAACCAGCGCAACCAGCAGGTCATTCCATACCCACAGGAACTGGAAAATGCCCAAAGATGCAATTGCCGGCATGGCCAGGGGAATCACCAGGTGCCGAAAAGCTGTCCAATGAGAAGCACCATCCAGGTAAGCTGACTCGAATAAGTCCCGCGGCAGGGTTCCAAGGAAGTTGCGCATCAGATAGATGGCGTAAGGCATTCCGAAACCGGTATGGAAAAGCCATACCCCGAGGAAGGTACCATTCAAGCCCACTCGTGCGTAAAACCGCGAAATGGGGACCAGGGTCATCTGCAGAGGAACAACCTGTAAGCCGACGAGAAGAGCAAAGAGCAGAAAGCGCCCTTTGAAATCCAGCCAGGCAAAGGCATATCCGGCGAATGCGGCAAACAGGATCGGCAGAAAAGTGGCAGGCAGGGTCACCAGCAGGCTGTTGACGAAGGCCCGACCCATCCCGCGGGGGTTGAGTATGTCGCTCAAGTTGCATTTGATATCCGGCGGTTGTGTTCCAGCCGCACAGTCGGCTCTATAGGTGCTTCTGCCGCGATAACCCACCAGCGCGTCGATGTAATTGTTGAAGGTAAAGCCTGAGCTTGCCACTTTGCCCTGGCGAAGATAGGAGGCGATATCTGCGGCTTCCTGCGCGCTGGGAAGGGGATGATCACCCATGTGAGGCTTACCGTTGATATCCTTGCGAAGCATCGCAAGCAATTGCAGGGAGCGCGGGTACTTGGCGATCAATTCCGGGTTCGTTAGATCAGCCTGTGGGAGCGCCTTTCCATCTGCGCCGTGGCAGTCCGCACAATAGGTTGCATAGGGTCCACTTGCATTCTTGGGGGTGAAGACTGTCCACCAGCCGGTGGTGCCCACCTCTGCAGGGGGGCGCAGGGACGTGATCAATAGGCCCAGGGTAGGAACGATCCAAATGAGCATAGTCAAGATGATGATCACATGGGTTGGCAGTTTATTGAGGAGCTTGTTGACTCTTTCCTTGTTCATCGGATTGCCTCCTGCTCCAGGAAGCGTCTGACGTTGAAGTAGATGAATGGAATGATTGCCAGGACGAGAACCACGGCAATTGCAGTACCACGACCTACGTTGAAATTCTTATACATTTCAGTGTACATACGGTTGGCAATCACGTCCGTCTGGAAATTGCCACCGGTCATTACATACACAAGGTCGAATAGTTTCAACACATTGATTACCATGGTGGTGATCACCACTGTAATGGTTGGCAGAATGATCGGTACCATGATCTTCCAGAAAACGGTCCATTCTGTGGCACCATCCACCCGGGCAGCCTCCAGGATTTCGTCAGGCACGGATTTGAGCGCTGCTGCCAGGATCGTCATGCAGAAACCTGACCAGATCCAGATGCCCACCAGGATGATTGCGTAGGTGTTGATTGGGGTTGTGGAAAGCCACGCAACAGGCTTTCCCCCCAGCGATGTGATGATCGCGTTCAACAGACCGATCTGCGATCGTTGTGTGCCGTAGTCGTAAACAAACTTCCAGATCACGCCTGCGCCGACAAACGAGATCGCCATTGGCATGAACAGAATGGCTTTTGCCAATGACTCGTATTTCACCCGATCTGCCAGCACGGCAAACCCAAGACCAACTGAAACGGTACCGAAGACCATCACGCCGATCCATTTGATGGTGTTGCCGTAGGAGGAACTCCAGAACGAGCTCCACAAAGCCTGTGGCGAGCTGGTATTGAATTCAGCGGTCAGGGCATAGCGATAGTTTTCGAACACACCCCAGCAGGGGTTGCCTGCGCGGCATGTGGTGGCCGCGGATGCTGTCCCGTCTTTGTTGCCGAAGCTTAAGCCTACGGTATTGACCATCGGGTAGACAATAAAAAACGTCATTACGATCAGGGCGGGCAGGAGATATAGCCAGGGTACGAGTCCACCCTGCTTCATGATTTCGGGGACCGGTGGGGCAGAGGACCCTCTCGCCGGTTTTCTTCGCACAGCAAATTCAGGGGTTGTGGCAGGTTTGGAGATATCCTGCGGTGTGGCCATCTCATCCTCCTTGTCAATAAGTGTAAAGATTGCCGAAAAATGACATCACCGCCAGAATGGGTAGACAATATCGCCAAGGAGCAAATTCTCCCCGGTTCCTACTCCCTGGAATATTCTGCGATGTCATAGGGTGCTTCTGAAAAGAGTGGGGACGTCTCGATTGAGACGTCCCCAATTCTTGCAATGATTTACTTCTTCAATCCTTCAGCTTGTTTGGCAGCCAGGTCCTTGAGGATGGTGTCCAGGTTGCCACCGTTGACGTATTGTGAGATTCCCTTGAACTCGGCAGATCCAAAGCCACCGGGGATCGTGTCACCGATGTCGGTCGTAAAGCCCTTGGTATTGGCAATTGCTTCACCAAGCTTCTGAAGTGCCGGGTCGGTGTAATTTCCAGCTGCACCCTTGTTCGGTGAAAGACCAAAGGTTGCGCCAGCCCAGTTCGCGCCTCCCTGGGCTGAAGAAAGATACGTTACCAAAGCCTGCACGGCTGGCGTATCATTAAAAGCCATCATCGGTTCCACAGAGCCCTGTAAGCCCTGGATACTTGGTACGACAAAGAAGTCATAATCAGTACCTTGCTTTAGGCTGGGGAACTTCTTCGCAATTTCGCCGCCAGCGAATCCTGATTGCTTGACCATCATGGCTTCCGGGGGATCAGCGAAGGGCTTATAAATAGCCTCGAGGAAGGGGGTTGAAAGTGTGCCCTGCGCGCCGCCTACTGTGTATTTCGGGTCCATTGCCCATTTGCCGTAGGTCTCGTATGCCTGCTTGACTCCGGGGTCGTCATAAGAAACGCTGCCATCCAGAATGCCATTGACGAACTCAGGACCCTGCTGTACCAGCATGATATCCTGAATAAAATCAGTCCCGGTCCAGCCAGTGGCATCACCCGATTCAAAGCCCATGCTCCAGGGTACATTCCCATCAGCAGCCATTTTGTCCACCAGCGTATTCAGCTCATCCCAGGTAGTGGGAACCGTATAACCGAGCGCTTCGAAGTTGGCAGGGCTGTACCAGATAATCGACTTCACATCAGCCTTGATTGGCAGACCCAGCCACTTTCCATCAACGGTCATGGGAGCAAGGAAGAAGTCATTATAGCTTGCCTTATCTGCACCCAGAGTATCCATTGGCTTTAATTTATCCTTATACTGGACCAATTGAGCCACCTGCCAGAAGGCAACATCGGGTGGTGTGCCGGCCTGTACACGGGTGTCCAAAAGTGCCTGATCACGCGTGGACTCTGGTTTGAGTACAATACCGCAGGCATCCACGAGAGGCTTCAGCACCGAATTGAGCGCCTCTTCCTCTACACCTGACCACTGATAGAGCATACTGATCTCATCACCCTTTTTTGCTCCCTTACAGTCGATCTCACCGGCGGTTGGGGCCTGCGTGGCTGCCTCTGTCGGCGCCTGGGTTGCTGCTTCGGTCGGCGCCTCGGTCGCTGCTGCGGTGGGTGCTTCGGTCATGGGTGCCTCTGTAGCAGGAGGCTGGGTTGCTACAGGTGTCGCTGTGTTTGACGGACCACATGCTGCTACGAGAAGAACGATGAGCAGCATTGTTGCCGCAAATTTGAGTTTAAACATCTCTTTTCCTCCAGATAGAAATTGGGTTTATTCGATATTTTAGAACTTGGCTGTCAGCTTGAGAAATTTTGTACCTTCCACCTCCTTGGATAACACGTGTTAGTTTGTGCAAAACAACGATAATACATTCATCGAATTGCATGAATGTTTCCTAAACGAGAGTAGATTGTCTGGCAATTATTTTGGATTCCAGCAGCAGTGAGTTCTCATTCAAATCTTCGCCCTGGATCAGGCGAACCAACCGATCACCTGCGGCCCAACCCAGGCCGTAGGCAGGCAAATGCACTGTGGTCAGCGGAGGATCGAAGTACTCTGCGAGGGGGATATCATCAAATCCGGCAATTGCAATATCTTCCGGGATCTGCAGGCGAGCGTGTTTTATTGCAAGCATGGCTCCCATGGCAACCACATCGCTGGCAACAAAAACAGCGGTGATTTTTGGATCCACCTCCAGCAACGCCGACATGGCCTCAAACCCACTGGAGGGAGTGTAATTGCCCTCTTGAATAAGTTTAGGGTCGACAAAAATACCTGACGCCATTAAAGCCTCAGTATATCCATCGCGTCGCTGTTGTGCCGATGTGTAGGTGAGGGGGGCATTGGTAATCATGCCAATCCGCCGATGTCCGAGCCCGATCAGGTGACTGACCACTGCTCTTGCACCGGCCGTGGCGTCCACATCCACAAATGGGATATCGGTCTGTGGCAGCTGCCCCATAAGCATGATGGGTACACCTTCTTCATGCAACCGGACGAGCGCCTCATCATTCTGCCGCGGACCCGATAGCAGGATCCCGTCAACATGATTTTCCCGAATCAAGCTTGCATAGCCTCCAGTATCGCTCGGATCGATGGGTTTCAACAAAACATGAAACCCCTGTTGGATAGCTGCCTGTTCTACGCCTAAAATAACCTGGGGTAGGAATGCATCGGTGAAGATCTGTTCTGGTGACTGGCAAAGCACCAGGCCAATGGTGTATGACTTACCACTTACCAGCTTTTTTCCGATAACATTCGGATGATAATCCAGCTCCCGCGCCGCGTCTAGGACGCGTTTGCGCGTATTTTCGCTGATACTGACATCCAAAACATTATTCAGCACGAACGATACAGTGGTTCTGGAAACGCCAGCCAGTTTTGCCACATCCGAGCTGGTCGACCGTTTTTTACTAGGCATATTTTATGCTAGATAACACGTGTTAATCAGTATAATGATTTTGAAACACTTGTCAAGTGGTTAATTTTCAGATTCGATACTGGCGATGACCAGGCCAAGCCCGATCAGCATTCCCCCGAACAGAAAAAGCGGCGTGATTTCCTCTCCGAGAAAAAACCACCCCAAAAGGGTCCCGACCACGGGCTGGGCAAAAAATGTCAGGGACGCGAGACCCGCGCTGACCATTGCAAACGCCGTATTCCACAAAACCATCGCCAGGGCCGTCGAAATGATCCCCAGGAAAAGGATGCCTCCCACCACGCCCGGGGTGATCGTTCCAACCTCAACCCTGGATAACTCCCAGGCGCTTGCGGGAATTGTAACCGGCAGACCGCCGAGGAACGCCAGCAGGCTGAATAACAATACATCCGTACTTTGAGTCACCCTCCGGACCAGGACGGAATAAAGCGCCCAGGTAATCGCCGCTCCAATCAGGGATAGATTGCCGAGGAATAATCCCGGGTCCAGTTGTGCTGAACGCGGGTCGATCACTGCGATCACTCCCAG
>JBLNAU010000060.1:0-8977 GCA_050259515.1 Syntrophothermus sp. | reverse complement strand
ACCGTGCGGTGGCGCCACCATCCACGACGAGCGCCTGGCCGGTCATGAAGGAGGACTGCTCATCATCGGCCAGGAAGTAGATTGCCTGGGCGATCTCCTCCGGTTTGCCTACCTTGCCGTTGACCGTTTTACGCGCCAGGTTGTCGAGCCTTTCCTGGATGTCGCCCTCACCGACATGGCCGCGGTTGAAGCCGGCGCGCAGCATGGGAGTATCCACCGCTCCCGGCAGGATGGCATTGACACGGATGTTATCCGGGGCGAACTCAATGGCCATCGCCCGCGTCAGGGCCAGCAGTCCGCCCTTGGAGGCAGCATAGGCGGCGATATTGGCTGAGGTCTGGATCGCATGTACGGAGGAGACATTGACGATCGCTCCCCCACCCGCGGCTTTCAACAAGGGATGCGCCAGCTTCACGAACAGGAACACCGAGCGCAAATTGGAAGCCATGACCGCGTCCCATTCCTCTACGGTCGTCTCCACCAGCGGCTTGGCCACCTGTACGGCGGCATTGTTGACCAGCACATCCAGCGTGGGATGGAAGCTCTTCGCCTCGTGGAAGATCACTTCAACCGAGTCGGGGTGTGAGATGTCGGCCTTGATGAAATGCCCGTTCGAGGGAAATTCCCTGCAGTCCGAGCGGTCAACGCCGATCACGCGCCAGCCTTTTTGTGCAAAATGGAGAGCGCAGGCGCTTCCAATCCCTCCTCCGACGCCGGTAATGAGAACTGTTTTTGTTTCGGTCATATTCTTTTCTTTCATGTCTGTGCAGTGTCTATGGCAGGTTTTCTTCGTATTGTAAGCCCAACCCCTCGACCAGGTTGCGGATCGTGTTCCAATGGACTCTTTCCCAGGCAGCCGGGCTGGAGTTGGAGTTGTGCGGGGCAAGCAAGACGTTGTCCATTTTCATCAACGGACTCTCCAACGGGAGCGGCTCATACTCGAAGACGTCCAGGGCGGCTCCCGCGATGCGTTGAGCCTGGAGCGCCTCGATCAGCGCCTGCTCATGGACGATGGGTCCGCGGGCCGTATTGATCAGGACCGCATCCGGTTTGACGCATGCCAGCGTCTCACGGTTGATCAGATGGTAGCTGGTGGGGTTCAAGTCGCAGTTCACGGAAATAAAATCGGAATTCATAAGCAGAGATTTGAGATCCGTCATCTGGATGTCGGTCTCGGCAATGAAGACGTGATCGATATCAATGATATCCGTCCCGTAGACTCTCATGCCAAAAGCCCGCGCCCGCCGTGTGACAGCTTTCCCGATATTGCCCAGGCCGATCACACCCAGGCTGTATTCACTAAGCGATTTGCCGGGGATCTTCTCCCATTTCCCCGATTTCATATCGCGGTCCATCCAGGGCTGGCGGCGGGCAAACGCCAGCATGTAGCCCAGGACCGTATCCGCAACGGGCAGGGTGAACGCGTTCAGCGTGCGGGCGATCCTGACTCCATAACGGGAACAGGCTTCGGCGTCGATCGAATCGATCCCCGTCCCCCACTTGGAGATCACCCTCAGGCGCGGCGCACAGAGCTGGATCACGCGCTCCGTATAGCGATCATCCCCGCAGATCGCTCCGTCGAACAACCCGGCATATCGGAGCAGATCCGCCTCCTCCATGCGTTCGCGTACGTCCGGGACGATCAGCTCGAGATCATATTTATCGAAGACAGGGCGGAAGCGATCCACAAAGGGGATCATGTAGGGGGCGGTGAAGAGAATCTGTTGTTTCATGGACGAGGACTCGTTTTGCTACGGAGATGTCACTGGGATTTTTGAAATACATGCAAGGACAATATCCAAAAGGATATCATATTTGCCGTCACTTATGGATCAAAGAGCGCTTGAATATGTTTCGGGGAATACCCCGGCTACTGCGGTTTACAATCACTTTGAATGATCGTCGTTTTATCCGGGGAGCTCTTATTCGAGTAATAGCTGATATCCGGAAGCAGCTCGAACCTGGCGTTGAAATAGGTGTTGAACATCACCCGGAAGGAGTTCACCGGTGTGATCTCCGGGTAAAGACCGGCGGTCTTGCCGCCCGGGAAATAATAGGCATTCAGAATTCTCATGCGAGCTTTCTCGCCCGCATGGCTCGGTCCATGATCTCCCTGAATGATGATGATGGGAGGAGTGGCGGAGGATTTAATGATTTCGGCTATCACCTCCAGGATCTGTTTGCTTGTGAAAATCGCCTGGCCATGATAACCCTGGAAGTATTCGCGGGTCGTCAGATCGCCCTCATTCTTTGTCAACTCGGTACCGATCAGCGACTCGCCGTTCGGGCCGAACACGTAGGGGAAATGAGGGGAAAGGATATGGGCAAAAACAAATTTTGGACCGGGAACTGAAGGAAGCTCCTTCAAGGTCTTGAACTGGGACAGGATCATCGCCTGCTTATCGCCAAGAGCCGTGGGGTGGATTGCCTTGAACCTTCCCGCATCGTCCAGATATACCAGTGCCGTGCTGCGCAAAAGGATAAGCTCAAAATCGCTCAATCCACTCTGCGGAGCGGGATAAAGGATGTCGGTATCATCCAGAGTTGTAAAGTCGTAACCGGTTTCGAAGGCAACGATTCGATATCCCATCTGGCGCATGCGGTCTGCAACGGCATTGTGCTTGATGTAAGGAGCGACGATATCTTCACGCTTGGAGGCCTCATTTGAAAAATCCAGCCCCAGTTTGTCCAGGTAGTTCGAATTCAATGAAGAGGCAAGTGAGAACCCTGTATGGGCATAATTGCTCTGGCTGCATTCGGCCACATAAAAGCCCAGGTCCTTCAACGATTGAATGAACTGGGAATTGTCATAGTCAGCATATTTTTTGAGCACATCGGTCCGCCCGTAGGTATCCAGGATGATATAGTAGACATCCGGCAATTTCTCACCCGGCGAGGTCTGTGTCACCGCCGACTGGGCAGCGGACGCCGACGCTTCAGGCGTCCCCGATCGGAGGTCGTAGATAACCAGATTGTAAACAGGGAAAAGCAGCATCACGATGGCAATGGTCGTCAAGGTGGACGACACCTGCGCAAAGGATCTTTTGGATCGAACCACCCAGACAATGAGGACCCCCAAAATGACCAGGTAGACAGGGATCAGATAGCGATGTCTGCCGATCAGAACGCCACCGACATTCATTTTATAGATCAGGTCATAGACATGACCATAGGAAAAGAAGGCGAACAAAATCAAGGTGGCGATCAGGCCCGTCTTCTGTGCATCCCTGACCAGCAAAAAGATCAGCGCGGTTAAGACAAAAACAGCCGCCAGAATGACCAGCAAGGATCTCGTCACAGCCCCCAAGGCAACCTGACCGGTATTGTAGGCGATCAAAGCCAAGGGACTGTAGATGGCAAAAAGAAGGACATACCAGGGATACTGCAAAAAACGACGCATTCCACTCCTGAGCAGGATCGGATGATCAGTGGCAACCAGGGAACCAGGGACCCCTACATCGCGCTCAAACGCAGGCCACCGGAATAATTTTTCTTCGATTGATCCCCTGCTCCTTCCTATTTACAGGGATTCGAGATCTCGGAAAACTGATACAGCTTTGGCACCGGTGAAAAATAGGAGATGTCGGGGAGCATATCATATTTGCCGCCAAAGTATGTATCGAAGATCACCCGGAATGTATTCACGGGAGTAATGGTTGGATATAGTTTGTCGTTATGCCCGGGCAGATAATAGGCATTCAGGATCTTCATGCGGTTCGGGTTGGTCACCAGCCAGGGACCATGGTCGCCCTGAAAAATGATGATCGGCGGCGTACTGGAATTGGCCAGGATGGTGTCAATGCCTTCGAGCACTTTATTATTAATAAAGGTCAGTTGATTCTGGTAGCCCTTTGCAAACAGGTCGGCGGGATAATCGTGCTTCTTGTTCCAGAAATCGGCCGGGTTGGTCAGTTCACCGTCGGGGCCGAACACGAACGGCGGATGAGGCGAGATCACGTGGATATAGGCAAAGGTCGGAGCCGGATTCCGGGCGATATCATCCAGCTTGTTGAACACGTTCAATGTGCGGTCACGGAAGTTCTGCCCCATGATCTGGTCGGGGTCGATCCAGTGCATTTCGTTCACGTAGCGGGCCAGGGTGGTGCGCAGGAAGAGGACCTCGAACTCGGTCATGCCCATCGAGATGGAATCGGGCGTATAAAATATATCCGCATCCTCCAGCTCGTTCCAGGCAAAGCCGGTGGCGAACCCGATGGTTTTATATCCCATGCTCTCAAAGTTGTAGCGGACAGCGCTGTGTTTGAGTGAATCCCATAATCTCGTCCGCTTGATGCTGTCCGCCGAAAACGCGGGGTCGAGATCCTGCAGATACATCATGTTCAGGGAGGAGCCGAGCGAGATCTCGGTGCGCACATAATTGCTCTGGCTGCATTCGGCTACATAGAAACCGCGCTGTTCCAGTCCCTTGATGAACGCGCTGTTGTCATAGCCGTAGGCCTGCTTCAGAAGATCATCACGACCGTACATATCCAGGATAAAGTAATAGACATCGGGCGGATTCTGGGGAAGGGTCAGCTTCTCAACAGGAGCGTTCTTCGCGGCCGTATAATGCCCGCTTCCCTTCTGGATCCCGGAATCGATCTGCACCAGCGAGGTGACCACCAGCCCAAGCGAGACCACGTTCAGCGCCAGGGCAGCGTCCCTGAACGAAAAGCGCGGGCGCGTTGCCCAGATGCAGAACAGGATCGCCAGGACCAGCCAGGCCACCAGCAGGTAGGGCGTGAAATTCACCTTTGGCCACTTTTCGACCAGCATCATGTAGATGTGACCATAGGAGAAGAACAATGCCAGCCAAAGTGTGGTCAGGAACGCGGCACGATGTGAATCGTGAAGGAACAGTCTCAATATGACAAAAAGCAGAATCCCGAAAAGGACAGACAGCAGGAGCGCACGCCAGGCAGACCCGGCATTTACCTGACCGATGTTGGAAGCCAGCAATGACAGGACAGGATATGCACTTAGAACAATAAAATACCAGGGAATGGAAAACCATTCAGAAAGTTTCTTTATGATGGGACGAAAGTTATTCATTCGTGAGTTGTCTCTTCAGCAGGAGATCGCAAATCTTAAAATCCAGCTCTTCATCAATATCCCAGGCCTCCTCGGCAGGGATCTCATACATCATTGGTCTGGGGCCAATGCGATGATGCCATTGGATCAAATTTTGACGCGTGAAAAGATACAGGCAGGAGTTCTCCTCATAAACAGGTGGCAGGTCCTGGGTCTGGATCAGCTCGCGAGGGTTGTGGTTGATCGCCCTTCCATCCTGGAAGTACAGGCGGGTCTGCAGACGGGTGACCGAGAACAGCGAGTCGCGTTCCGGATAAGTGGAAACAAAAGTCTGAATAGCGCGTGAAACGGTGCCAGCCTTTAGCAGAGGATTCGTGGAGTGCGTCTGCAGGAAAAAATCCGCTTCGACCTGCGACGTATCATAGAGCAGGATGTCGTTCATCGGGACATCGTCGGCGCGCAGATGCTCGGGACGCTCGAGCAGCTTTACTTGAGGAAAGAAGCGGCGGACGCCGTCCATGATCGGGGCGGAGTCCGTATCCACGATCAGACAATCGATCTCGGGGACGGCCAGCAGGGTTTCCAAAATATGGTGGAACAAAGGCTTTCCGGCAAGCGAACGATAGTTCTTGCCAGGCACGCGCTGGCTGTGATGGCGCATGGGGACAAGAGCGCAGATTGAGGTTTTTTCCATAGGTGGCAACAAAAAATCGGCTACTTTTTATTCCAAGATATGGATTTTACTTGATAATCGGACAACTTTCTTACAAAAAGGCCTCCTGCCATTCTTCCTCAAATCTGGCAGGAGGTCGTATCACCCGGAGGGCGATTGATTCATCCACTAGGGACAGAGATTTTCGAATTTGGCCTGATCGTATTCCCGATACTCCGGCGAAGTCACTACGAACTGGATCCAGCGCGTATTTGCACTGTCCCCTTTTCCAACCATCCACTCCCTGGAAATGGTTTTGGAACCTGCCTCGGTAAACTCGATTGGCTTTTCGTGCGTATTATTCCCGTCACTTTGATGCCACTCATAATTGATCTTGTACGGTCCACTGGAGGTGATGGTGACGTACAGGGTGTAGCGAACATTCGTGGGGCAGCCAGCAGCCGGGTCGCGAACCAGGTTGTACTCCACCTTGGAAATCCCATATGCCGGCTCAGCGGCAGCGGATACATTCACCTGCACATAAAATGGCTCGCCGGAGGGGCCTACACCAAAATTCGAGTTCCAGGGGGATTGCAGCTGCCAGTAGCCGGTGGCCGGCCCTTCGGCATCAGGTGCCTTAAGATAGATCGAGATATCCTTCTGTTCACCCGGTGCCACATCGTCATTGAGGGGATAGGAGGTCAGCCCACCCATGAGCTCGCCACTTTTGAAGACCAGGCTGTAGGATGCGGTCCAGGTGCATGTGCCGGTATTCTTAAGCGTCCAGGTCTTCCAGAAATTTTCTCCGGGCTTCAGGACGGCTCCATCAGGCGGGTTTTCGCCCACCAGGACAGCTTTTGCACAATCAGGGTCGGCAGGCGCCGCGGCGAGTGTAACCGCGCTTGTGGGGCTCGCCGCAGGGATGGGTGTCCCGTTGTCGGCTGGGAGGGCTGCCTGCGAAGTGGCTGTAGGCTGGCTGGCCAGCTCTGTCAGGGAGGCACCCGCCTGTACCGTCTGCGCCACGGCGGTGGAAATCGCGGCATCCTGCTCCGGCCGGGCACCGCACGCCGTGACCAGCAGCCCCACCAGGACGGCCAAAACCCTGAGTTTTCCTAATTCATGCATTCGTGTTTCCTTTCTGATCGACGTATGAAACTTCAATACGGGAATGCATTATACCTTTACCACCTTGTCTCCCTGATAAGTACCTTTTAACATTCATTAAAGCGCCAAATTGTATAGAGAAGTAACTAATCCCCCGTAATGAAGAGTGCCCGGCGGTCTCCGCCGGGCACTGTGATCAGGCTAGTGCCGCAACTTCCTTAAGCTATAGGGTCCCGGACTTATCTTGAAGGTGCATTATCAATATTCGCCCTCCAAATTAAGCTTGTTGCGGTACTAGGGTATTTCTACACGTGGACTGACCCATACGGCTGTGTCCTGGTCGGCCGGTCCATTTGCCAGGACTGCCAGGGCAAACTGGACAGTCTTTCCGGCGATGCTGCTCAGATCAACATCCACATCCTTGATCGTACCATCGCAGGTCTCGGTCCATTGACCCAGGGATTTCAGAACGCCAGCTTCCTTGTAATTGAACTGGAAGGTGGCACTCCCGGTACCACATGTGCCATCGGCCTTCGCCAGGAAACCGATCTTTGCCTTGAAATGCTCTCCACTTACGACTGTATAGGAGGGATACAGCCCAGACATCTGGCCATTATTGACCATCTGTGGATAAATCTCCAGGATTTTTGACGGCGAGCTGCCGTCTTCCAGCTTTTGACCGTTGCGGAACATGGCCGAACCGTTCGGATCCGTGTCCGGGCCGCCAAAGGTGACGACACCGGCTGTCCCCACCCAACTGGCATCCGGAGCGCGGGTATGCAGATCCAGGCCGGCGCTGCTGACTGCAACTTTGACATCCACAAAGAAGGACTTGCCCTGCGTTCCACCCAGCACCGGGATCAGAACGCCCGAGGCATTGCGAATGCGCCAGTAGCCGCGATAGGAACCGGGTGTGGAAGGCGCGGTCAGGTTGGCGGAAAGGTCCACTTCCTGGTTGGGGGAGACTGTGCCAATCGGCGTCGGCGAGGTACCGCTCATCGAGTCACCGCTGTCAAAAACCAGTGAGTAGCCGGACCAGGTACAGGTCCCCGCGTTCTTTATGCGCCAGGTTTTCGTAAAAGTGGCGTTGGGCGCAAATATGGTCCCGTCCGGGATGGTCACATCCTTAAGGAACTGCGCCTGGTCACAGACCGGTGTGGGCGGGGCAGAAAAAGTGGCTGTCGGAAGAGACAGGGTCGGGAAGGTGACAGGTGTGTTGGTGGCAGCGGGTGGTGGAATGGTCGGGGTGTTGAATGGTGTCACCTGGGTGGTGGAGTACGTGGACATTGCCTGCACAGTCAGCGCCGCTGCGGTGAACACGGCATTGGGATCTTCCGTGGCCGGGTTGCTGGACGGAAGGTTGCAGGCGGAGAGAATAAAAATAACAATGAACAATATGGAAACAGGGCGGACGATTTTAAGCATTCTTTTCTCCTCTATCGCTGGAGCGATTTCAAACCGCACGGTGCTCTTGGTCACGATAGGTAATGTGCGGACACGAATACAGACGAGGTTTTATTGTGCTTTGTTCCTACAAAAAACAGGAGTCTTGGCGACTCCCGTTTCTGTATGCCTTTCCTTCCTTCGGCAGAACCCGGTCCAGGCTTTACACAGTTTCCGGTGCAGCTGTTTCATGGACACCTGCCATCCACAGGCCCAACTGTTCGCGGGAGGCATCCTTGCGGTCCACCGTTGCCACGATCTGGCCCCGGTACATCACCGCGATCCGGTCCGAAAGGGAGAGGATCTCATCCAGCTCAGCAGAGATCAGCAGAACCGCCACACCGCGATCGCGCATGATAATGATCTCCTTGTGGATATATTCGATCGAGCCGACGTCCAGGCCGCGGGTCGGCTGTGAGGCGATCACCAGCTTGACGGGGCGGCTGAGCTCGCGCGCCACGATCACTTTCTGCTGGTTCCCGCCGGAGAGCTTGCCGGCACTAGTAAACGGGGAAGGCGTACGCACATCGAAATCCTTGATAAGTTTCCGTGCGTTGGCATCCACCTGTTTTTGTTGAATGACAACACCCTTTGAAAAACGCGGCTGATAATAATCACACAGCACCATGTTATCCGCCACGGAATAGGAAAGCACGAGACCGTGTCGCTGGCGGTCCTCCGGGATGTTGGCCAGCCCTGCTTCGGTAATGGGGCGCGGCGGCTTGCCTGTCAAATCCCTGCCATCCA
>JBLNAU010000059.1:0-4282 GCA_050259515.1 Syntrophothermus sp. | reverse complement strand
CTGACTGGCACACGGATCCCGCGACAGGAATAAAGCTCGATTCGAACACCCACTGGGCGGAGCTTTCCGACGACGCCGGTGGAGACATCAAATTCATTTGGGAGCCTAGCCGTTTTGGGATGGTCTATCCCCTCGCTCGAGCCTTCGCGGCCACGCGGGACGAGCGGTATGCGCAGGCTTTCTGGACTCTGCTCCAATCCTGGGCGGATGCCAACCCTCCCAACCTGGGACCCAACTGGATGGACGGCCAGGAGGCGGCCTTGCGTCTCATGGCCTGGACGTTCGGGTTCCATATTTTTGGCGAGTCGCCCTCTACAACTCCTGAGCGTGTTGCCCAGTTCGTGGTCCTGGTCGCCTCGCACGCTGAGCGGATCTACAAGAACATCGACTACGCCATCTCCACCCACAGCAATCACACGATCAGCGAAGCCTTTGGCCTCTGGCTGGCCGGGCTGCTTTTTCCCGAGTTAAGCGATGCAGAAAAATATTTTGTGCTGGGACAAAAACTGCTCGAGCAGGAAGCAGCCGCGCAGATCCTTCGAGACGGCACCTACTCCATGTATTCGCTCAACTATCATCGCTTCATTCTGCATATTTATTTCTATGCCATCCGGCTCGGCGAGCTGAACAAGGTATCTTTCTCGGAACGGTTAAAGAGCAGAGTTGCCAAATCTGTTGAATACCTTCTTCAATTGATCGATCCCGAAACCGGACAAATGCCCGTCTACGGCTCGAATGATGGCGCCCTCGTCCTGCCCTTGAACAATTGCGACTTTACCGATTACCGTCCTTTGCTGCAGCTGGGTGCTTCTCTCACAACCGGGAAATTGCCTTTCGGAGCAGGTCCCTGGGATGAGGATCGATTTTGGTTGTATGGGGAGGCGATCCCTTCATCGTCTCGCAGAAAGCCTGGAGGCGAGAAAAACAGTTTTCCGCTAGGAGGGACTTTCCTCCTCCGCGGCTCGAACAGCAAGGCCATCCTCCGCTGCACCGACCCTCACTCGCGTCCTTCCCACGCCGATCAGCTTCACGTGGACCTTTGGATGCGCGGCCGAAATATCGCCTGCGATGCGGGCACCTACCTGTACAGCGGCGCTGGACCCTGGCGCAACGGTCTGGCGCATACCCATGTCCATAACACGGTCACAGTCGATCACCTCGACCAGATGAAAATGCTGACCCGCTTCACCTGGACGGATTGGTCTCACGGAAAGGTATTGGCTCACAATGATGATCTCTGGCAGGGGGAGCATGACGGGTATAAGCGATTGGCCGACCCGGTCGGTCACAAACGCACCGTGATCTCCTTGCCGGAAGACCGCTGGCTTATCGTCGATCATCTGACAGCCGCCCGGCCTCACCATTACGATCTCCACTGGCTGATCTGTGATGCCGAGTACGGAGTGCAGGAGCGTCGCCGTGGCGCCGTGGCGACACTCGCTCCCGGATTTGGGTTGTGGCTTGATCTCTCGGACAGTAACCTGCCCGCCTCCATCATTTCAATTCGAATGGGTGTCTTGGAAGGGGACGCACACTTCTCCATTGTCCGCGCAGACCCGAATTCCACGCGCGGCTGGCGCTCCCGTTATTATGGAGATAAGGAACCGGCCATCTCTGCTTTGCTCGAAACAGATCAAGCCCATGCCTGCTTCTGGACCTATTTTGGCTTTGAAACGGACGATCTCCAGATCGCGAACGAATCCATGCGCATTTCTTCGGGGGATTGGAATACGACCATCGACCTCAACCCATTAAACAAGTAAGTCACGCCCCAAGCGTGACCTACCAATCTCTAACCTCTACTCTCCACTCTCTATTCTCTATTCTTCTTTCCTCAATTTCACGCCTTCACTGCCAATTCCTGTTCCCGCAGTTTCTCCGTGGCCCGGAAATACTTCAAATAGCGCATCGAGTTGCTGTCCCTGCCGAGGAGCAGGTCAGTGGCCTTGATGGAGCTGCCAAGCTTGATCGGGTCGGTGATCGAGCAGGTGGCCCCCAGCTGCATGGCAAGTGACAGGAAGGCGCTGTTCACAGAGTGCCGGTCGGGCAGGCCAAAGGAAACGTTGCTTGCGCCCAGGCTGATATTGACGCCATATTCCTTTTTCACAAGTTCAATGGTCTTCAGCGTGATCATCGCGGCGTTGCTGTTGTGTCCCACCGTCATGACGAGCGGATCGATGATGATGTCCTCCACCAGGATCCCCATCTTCGTGGCACGTTCGATGATCGTCCCCGCCGCGGCGAGCCGTCCCTCCGCTGTAGCGGGTATGCCCTCCTCGCCGATCGTCAAACCGATGACCGCCGCGCCCCGGTCTTTGACGATGGGCAGCACACTGGCTAGCTGCTTTTCCTCCCCGTTGACCGAGTTCACCAGTGGCTTGCCAGGTGCGACCTTCAGGCCGGCTTCCAGAATTCTCGGCTCATTCGAATCGATGCACAAAGGAACATCCACCACCGAGATGATCGCCTCGACCACTTTTGGCATGATCGCCGCTTCATCGATTTGCGGGTGACCGACGTTCACATCCAGTACATCCGCGCCCCAGGCGACCTGCCTCTGGGCGAGATGTTTGACATATTCAAAGTTTTGTTCAACGAGTGCCTGTCCCAGCTTTTTAATGCCGGTGGGATTGATTTTTTCCCCAATGATGACAAACGGCTTTTCCGCCCCGATCACGACTTCCTTGCTGTTACTTTTCAAGATGGTGTACATGGATGTTCTCCTGCATTGTTCCTTGCAACGAATGATTTTTTGGCAGTAGGTCTGCTTCCTTGATTATACGCGGAACGATCTCATGCCAGCCAACCGGCATCAGATGGATTCCGTGGATTCCCTGATGGTGATACTGCTTGATTTTATGAATGAGCTCGAGGGCGATCTGAAAACCTTCCTCCTGGGCATTGCCTGCCAGGTCAGCGGCCTCCATGCGCTTTAGAATGGCATCGGGTACATATACGCCGGGAATCCCTGAGATGTAGCGCGCCATCTTCAGACTCTTTAAGGGCGTGACTCCGATCAGGATGTAGGCCTTATCGGGTACGTTTCTCTTTGCGAGCTCATTGAGCCAGGTCTCCATGCCGCCGATATCGAAAACCAGGTTGGTCTGAAAGAACTGGGCGCCAGCATTCACCTTTTTCTGTTCGCGCAGTGCCTGGAATTTTGGGTTGGACGAGAACGGCGAAGCGGCCGCGCCGAGGAAGAACTTCGGCGGAGGTTTGATCTCGCGCCCGCCCAGATATTTTCCCTCATCGCGCAGGCGGCGCAGGATCCACAGCATCTGGATGGCATCCAGGTCGTTGATCTCCATCGGCTCCTGTGGGGAGGGGGAGAGCTTCGCGCTGTCGCCGGTCACGCACAGGATATTGCGCACGCCCAAGGCGGCCGCACCGATCACTTCACTCTGCAAATTCGAACGAGACCGGTTCCGGGCCGAGATCTGCAATACAGGCTCCCCTCCATGCTGGAGAGCGACCTGGCAGCAGGCCGACGAGCTCATACGCGGAATGGCCGAGGCATTGTCGGTGAAGTTGAGGGCAGTGACATACGGCTTGATTTTTCCGATCGCCTGGACCAACGCATCGGTATTGGACGAGAATGGAGGCGTTATCTCGCTGGTGACTACAAATTCACCGGCGGCCAGCCTTCGTTCAAGCTCGGAGGCGGGGTCGCTGTAGGTAGGCGCGTGATACCTGGCGTCACCCTGCCACCAGTCCGGCTGGCGCACCGGGCGAAAGATCCCATCCCAGGTCTCCTGACGCACTTCCTTTGCGCGTGAAAGCAAGCCTCTTGCGGTTTTTCCTAGACCGTTCTTTGTAATATTCTTGAGAATATCCCGCCACGAATCGTGTCCCACCTTTTCCCAATCGAGCGGCGGAAGAACCTCCAGCAGCAGTTCCTGCCTGCCATACTTGAAGGACCGCTCATAGATCTTGTACCACACGCACGGACGGGTCTCATCTACATAACAATATTCGGATGTGGAACCTCCGCACGGTCCGTTGCGCAGGCCTTTGGGGCACTCCATGGGACAGATCAGCGCCGTCTCCTGCAGCAGGCAATTCCCGCACATCCGGCATCCAAACAATGGACCCTTTACTGCATGTTCTAGAACCTGCAGGGCACGATCGCCGAAATCCTGTTTCTGAAATGGGGTATAGGCAGGTTGCCATCTCCGGCCGGGAGTAAAACCAGGCATTCACACCTCGTAAGGATTATATATTATATATAATTTTCCTGATTTTACTACTCCTTGGGGAAAATGGAGGGGTCATCTATTCCATG
>JBLNAU010000058.1:0-4396 GCA_050259515.1 Syntrophothermus sp. | reverse complement strand
GTCAAAAGAGAGTTGAGATGCCCACCCATTATTCCGGAACCCGCGCCCAGTCCCGCACACTGGACACGTTTATCAAGCTGACCCGCTGCACCAACTCCCTGCTGGGGCGGCTGGCGGAGCGCAACACGGTCGGGGATCTCACCTGGTCCCAGTTCGCCGTGCTGGAGGCCCTCTATCATCTCGGCCCGATGACCCAGGGCGAGATCAGCGTCAAGGTGTTAAAAAGCGGCAGCAACATGACCACCGTGATCGACAACCTGGAACGCGACGGCCTGGTCCGCCGGGAGCGCGATGAAAAGGATCGCCGGGTGATCCACGTCCATTTGACGAAGGCCGGCCGGGGCAGGGTGGAAGCGGTGCTTCCCGGTCACGTGGCCGCCCTGGTGGAGGAGTTCAGTGTCCTCTCGGCAAAGGAACAGGAGACGCTGGGCGAGCTGTGCAAAAAGCTTGGCCGGGGGAGGCAGACCAGATGAGCGTGCTCGGCGCCCAGGCAGGGATCACGGAAGCCGCCACTACCTGGCCCGGTGTGACCGCCCAGCCGCACCGGTTTGGCGGCATCGAATATGTCCTCGGCCGGCGCGAGATCGGTCACATCCACGGCGATCACCTGGTGGATATCTCCTTCCCCAAAAGGGTGCGCGATGAAATGGTTGCCGCCGGGCGCGCTCAGCCGCACCATATCCTGCCGGAGACCGGCTGGGTCAGTTTTTATCTGCGTGAGGAACACGATGTGCAGGCGGCCATCGCCCTGCTTCGTGAGAGTTATGAGATCGCGATCAAACAAAAAACCAATCAATAGAGGTAAAGGATGAACAATAGAATTATCGCAGTGACCGGAGCAACCGGACAACAGGGCAGTGCCGTTGCCCGCAGATTACTGGCAGACGGATGGAAGATCCGTGCGCTCACCCGTGACCTGGACAAGCCGGCCGCCCGGGCACTGGCCGAAGCCGGAGCCGAGCTCGTCCCCGGCGACATGGAATCCCGCTCCGAGCTGGACGCGGCGTTCCAGGGAGCGTACGGTGTCTTCAGCGTGCAGAACTTCTGGCTGCCGAACGTCGGCTTTGACGGAGAGATCCGCCAGGGCAGGAACGTGGCAGATGCGGCAAAGGCGGCAGGCGTAGGACATCTCGTCTACTCCTCGGTGGGCTCGGCCCAGCGCGGCATGGGGCAGAAACATTTCGAGAGCAAGTGGATCATCGAGCAATACATCCAGTCCCTGGATATCCCCCACACCATCCTGCGCCCGGTGTTCTTCATGGACAATCATAACTGGAGCCGGGCCTATATCCTGAGCGGAACGTATACCGGCATGGGACTGCGGCCCGAAAAGGGCGTACAGAGCGTTGCCGTGGAGGATATCGGCGTGTTCGCGGCGCTGGCCTTTGCCAACCCGCAGGAGTTCCTGGGCAGGACGATCGAGCTGGCCGGCGACGAGCTGACCGAGGCCCAAACGGCGGAGATCTTCAGCAAGGTGATCGGCCGCCCGGTGACCCTGGCTGCCCCGTCCGGCGGCGGCTGGGCCTCTCCCGAGGAGGGGGCTGCCATGTTCAACTTCTTCAACGGCGAAGGCTACCAGGCGGATATCCCAGCCCTGCGCAAGCTGCACCCCGGCCTGCTCACCTTCGAGCAGTACCTGCGCCGGAACGGCTGGGAAAACCAGCAGCCCATTCCCATGCCCGGCAACGCGGCCTGGGGCCAGTAGCCTGTCAGCCGCAAGCAGAACAAATTTCCAATGGACCGGGTAAGCGGTTGCAACCGCTCACCCGGTTTTATTTTTATCCAGCAGATCCGTAATGATTTTGGAGGCGGCTCGCGTCCCCTGCTCGCTCCGGATTTGTGTTCCCAGCTCCCGGGCTGCCTCCAGGATCTCCCTGGAGAAGGCCCCCCGGATGGCAGCGGCCAGGTTTTCAGCGCTAAGCTTTTTTCTTGGAATCGGCTTCGGTCCCACACCCAGCTCGTACACCCTCCGTCCCCAGGCAAATTGATCGTTCCCATGTGGGATCAGGATGCTCGGCTTCCCAGCCCGCAGTCCCTCTGCCGTCGTTCCTGCTCCCCCATGATGGACGACGGCTGCCATGCGAGGGAACAACCAGGAGTGCGGTGCGCTTTCCAGGATATGAATGCTATCCGGGACATTTACCATCTTTGACATCCCGCTCCAACCGGTTGCCAGGATCCCCCGCTGGCCTGCGACCTGGAGAGCTTCAATGACCAGGGATGTGGTTTGGGCTGCCAGGTCCGGGTTTCCAATGCTTCCAAAACCGACGTATACAGGAGGATCTCCGCTTTGTAGGAAATCCAGCAGGCCGGCAGGAGCGGACCAGTCGCTTTCATCCAGGAACCAGTATCCGGTCATATGAATATGTTCCGGCCAGTCTGCCGGCGGCGGGAAAACGAACCTACTGCATGAGATGATCGTCGGCAGATCCTGGGTTCCCTGCCTGGGGAAAGGGTTTGAAAAGCCCGCTGGCAGCCTGTCGAACTCCTTTTTCCAGAATTGCTTAAGCGGGGAAACCGAGGCAGACCACATGATCTGCTCAAAGATCCGATGGGTTAAATAGTTGTATCCCTTGCCGAGCCGCGGACCGTTGTAGGAAATGAGTGCAGGGTATTCCCTGGTGGTCGACATGGGAAAGGGCGGGGCCAGCACGCCGGGAATGTTGAAATGTTGAGCTGCAAAATAACCGATGGCCGCACCTGGATGGTAGAGGATGAGGTCGGAATCGCGACAGGCTTCGAAAAAATCCTTTTGCAGCTCGAACACGAAGGACTTAAGTTTGTTGAAGCTCAGCAAAACTTTTAGTGGGTTATCCGCCTGCATGGCCGGGTCGCTGCTCAAACTGGCAGCCACCCGGGTGACATCCCCATGGATCGGGAAAAAATCAAGCCCATGGGAGGTCACAAAGGAGGCGTAGTTTTCGAATGCAGCCAGTCTGACGGAATGACCCGCTTTTTTAAGCTCCATCCCGAGTGCAATATAAGGCTGTGTATCTCCCCGCGTTCCGGTGGTGAGGATTGTGATTTTCATGGATAGTCATCGTTTATAACATAAGAGTCTACGGCCCGTCGTTCGGAAGGTATCGGCCAAATGCTCTCAAAGAGCTCAAGCCGCCGTCCTCGGCGGCGGGGAGGGTGGCTTCAGAAATGAGGCATTCAAAAAAATTTCGATGAGCTGCCTTTTTCGGCCCCGAAAGGCTAAAGAGAGTTGATTCTTTTAGCCGGGATTCAGGCAAGCCAAGGTAAAATTATATATAATCCGATCCCACCCTTTTTTGGCCAGGAGTCCCCATGCAGGCCTTTGAACTTGCCCAATTGATTTCCCAAAGAGAAACCAGCCAGCAGCTTTATCTGGAATTTCTGCACGTCCATGCTCTAAGCATGGGGCTGTATGTCCTTCCGGCCGGCGGCGTGGATCCGCAGCTGCCGCATACGGAGGATGAGGTCTATTACGTGGTCAGCGGCCGGGGAAGGATCCAGGTCGCGGAGGAGAACCGTGAGGTACAGGCAGGCTCGCTGGTCTACGTGGCGAGGACCGTTGAGCACCGGTTCCACTCCATTGAGCAGGAATTAACCGTGCTGGTCTTTTTCGCACCCGCGGAATATTCCAACCGGCCCTAAGCCGGGCCGCCATGAGCATGCATGTCTCTTGAAGTTCTCATCTCCCGGTTCGGTTACCCGGCGCTTGCCGTTGGCCTGCTCCTGGAGGGCGAAACAGTGCTGGTACTGGGAGCGTTCATGGCACACCGCGGCTACCTGAACCTGTGGATGGTCATCACGGTCGCCTTTCTGGTCACCTTCGCTTCGGACCAGTTCTTTTTCTGGATGGGACGCACGAAGGGCAACCAGTTCCTCGAGAAAAGACCTTCCTGGAAACCGGGCGTGGAACGGGCAAAGGCCCTCATGCACGGCAACACGACCTTTTTGTTTATTGCCTTTCGCTTCATGTATGGTCTTCGAACGATCATGCCTTTTGTGTTCGGATTAAGCCGCTTCGATCCCAAAAGGTTTGCGCTTCTGAATTCTCTCGGCACAATCCTGTGGGCACTTACTTTTGGCCTAGCCGGATATTTGTTCGGGCATTTAATGAAGCTGATTTTGAGCGACGTCAGCAAATATGAGGTCTGGATCATCCTTCTCTTTGTGCTGCCCGGAGTCATGCTCTGGTTATACCGGCGATACAGGTATCAAAAGGAACAAGCTTCAGAGGAGGAATGACCCTCCCTGAACAATTCGAAAAGGTCTCTTTCAAAATATCCATGTAGGAAAATCCATGCTCCAACTCAAAACCACCCCCTTTCATGAACGGACCTCGGCCCTGTGCCAGCCTCGCAACTGGCGCAAGTGGGCCGGGTATTTTGTCGCCGGCTCGTATGAGCATGTGCTCGATCGGGAG
>JBLNAU010000057.1:0-3581 GCA_050259515.1 Syntrophothermus sp. | reverse complement strand
TCTGAAGGATCCACGCCTCCTGCAAATTCTGTCCGCTGCGCTCGAGGCAGTGGACCCTTATCAGGCTGTGCTGCGAAACCTGCCGCATGTGGAAGGCCCGATCTTTGGTCTGGGAATTGGGAAGGCAGCCATCCCGATGATGGACGCGCTGGCAGAGCATAGGCCGCTGGCAAACGGCCTCGCCGTGACGAAATTCGCCCCGGGTGGAACGTCAAAAGGGTACACCGTGCTGGAAGGGGGGCACCCCATCCCGGACGCGCGCTCGGTGCAGGCAGGCAAGCGGGTGCTGGATTTTGTCTCCTCCCTGCAGGAGGGCGATACCCTCATATGCCTGCTCTCGGGTGGCGGCTCAGCGTTGGTGACCGCGCCTCTTGTCCCATTGGAAGATCTGCAGACATTGACTTCCCTGCTGCTGGCCAGCGGCGCGCGCATCGATGAGATCAACATCCTGCGCCGCCAGCTTGATCGTGTCAAAGGCGGGGGATTGGGGCGGGCGACAAAGGCGAAAATCATCAGCCTGATTCTCTCGGATGTCGTTGGTAATCCATTGGAAGCGATTGCCTCCGGGCCTACCGTTCCTGACCCCACAACAAAAGAGGATGCAATTGCTGTTTTAGAAAAATATAACCTAACAGCACACCTTCCTGACTCAATCCGGCAAATTATGGAGCCTGGAAACTTGCAGCCGGGTCTCCCAGAGCGAGCTGCTGAACTCCATTCTGTTCAGAACATCATTGTCGGTGATAACAAACTGGCTGCCACGGCCGCGCTGGAACAGGCAGAACGCGAGGGGTTTCATGCCGGGATCCTGGCAAACGATTTGCAGGGCGAAGCACGAGAAGCAGGTATGATGCTGGCAAAAAGGCTGCAGGAAGAAGCAACGAAACGTGCACGTCCCTTTTGCCTGATCGCAGGTGGCGAGACGACGGTCACCCTTCGAGGCAATGGGAAAGGGGGAAGAAATCAGGAACTGGCGCTCAGCGCCGTCGATGAACTGAGAGGCCTGGAAAATGTCATGCTGGTCTCACTGGCCACAGACGGGGATGACGGTCCCACCGATGCGGCTGGGGCAGTGGCGATGGGTGAATCCGCTCAAAGGGCTGCCTCGCTCGGGTTGAGCGCGGCAGACCATTTGTCCCGAAATGATGCGTATCCCTTTTTCCAGGCTTTGGGCGATTTGATATTAAGTGGACCCACGGGGACAAACGTCAACGATCTGGTTTTCCTGTTCGCTATCTGAGCGCGTCTGCGATCACCTGTCTCAGGGAGGCGGTATCCAGATCTTTTTGTCAATAAAGGCAACTGCACCGGCGGATAATGCCTGCTGCGAAACCCCGGTCAGGATATGCGCTGACCACGACCATGCGGGTGGAGGGCGACACGCTCCGCAGCTGGCGCGCATATTGGATCCCATCCTCATTTTCCAGTACGGTGTCGATGAGTGCCAGCTGCGGGCGGATCTGCTGACCCACGTTGATCGCTTCAGATGTATTCCCGGCTTCATACAGAATGGATGTGGGACAGATCTTCCTGATCAGTCGGGTGAGCTGCTGGCGATAGCGGGTATTGTCATCCACGACCAGAACACTTATATCGGGATTCTTTTTAATCTTGGTTGACAGGCAGATTAATCGTCTTATAATTATTTTTTGGACAAATTCCAGATCAAATCATCCCTTATTGTTATCCATTTCACATCGACAAACCAATGAAATTGACTGACTGGCAGGTCTCAGTGGCGTTGTGTATAGACGGAGTATTCTCACTTTACGTTCGTGAGTAGAATATTCCGTTTTTATTCTTGCTGTACATTGAGGAAGGAGGTGATAACAGGGCGAAGAATCGTTCGAAAGATTGCTGTACAAAATCCATCAAATCAAATAGGAGAGAAGAATATGTCTAACAAAAAGATGTATGCTCTGTTTGCCATGCTCGCGATTGTGGCAACAGTGCTTTCTGCGTGCGGTGCAAAAACGCCTGCCCCTGCAACGAGCGCCCCGGCTACAACCGGTAGCGGCAACGGCAAGGTGGAAGTATTTTCCTGGTGGGTGGGCCCCGGTGAGGCGGATGGTCTGGCCGCCATGATCAAGATCTTCCAGCAGAAATATCCAAATGAAGAGTTTGTGAATGCTTCCGTCGCCGGCGGCGCAGGCACGAATGCCAAGGCCGTTCTTGCGACGCGCTTATCGGCTGGTGATCCGCCGGACTCCTGGCAGGCTCATGCGGGTGAAGCCACCTTCGCTTACGTGGATGCAAAACAGATCCAACCGTTGGATGATTTCTTCACATCCAGTGGCTTCGGCAAGGCCCTTCCGGCCTCCCTGCTCCCCCTGATTTCCAAGGATGGCCATCCTTATAGCGTGCCGGTGAATATCCACAGCTCGAACGTCATGTGGTACAACCCGAAGGTCCTTCAGGATGCCGGAGTGACCGTGCCTGATGGCGGCTTCGCTAATTACGATGATTTCTTCGCCGCCTGTGACAAGATCAAGGCTGCCGGCAAAACCTGTCTGGCCCTCGGACCCGCCTGGACCGCCGAGCACCTGTTCGAGAACGTTATGATCGGCACGCTGGGTGCAGATGGCTGGAACTGGAGCCCACTGGAGTGTGTTGGGCGGGTCTTATCCCTATTCCCTGGCCATTGACCACTCCAACAGCCAGACCATCTATGCCGGGTCCAGTAGCGGCGAGGTGTTCAAGTCTACCGATAGCGGAGTATCCTGGCGTGCGGTGAACGCCCTGCCAATTAACGTTGCGGCCAAGTTCCTGGCCATCGATCCGACCGACAGCCACAAGGTCTACACCGGGGTATATGGGGACAAATATGGTTTTGAAGTGTTCAAATCCATCGACGCTGGGGGCTCCTGGAGTGTGGTATACAACGAGCTAACTGGCAAAAGTGTCGCCTTCATGGCGTTTGATCCCGGCAACAGCCATACTATCTATGCCGTGACATATGGCGAAGGGGTGTTCAAGTCAACCGACGGTGGAGGCTCCTGGTTTGCAGTAGAGGGGCTATCCTTGACCCCGTACAGCGGCCAAGTTACCTCCCTCGCGTTCGACCCTGCCAACAGCCAGATCATTTATGCTGGGGCCGGCATGAATGGGGTGTACAAGTCCACCGACGGCGGAGGCTCTTGGACCGCTGTGAACAGCGGGCTGAACTCGCTAGTTTCCTATGGAGTCACCACCCTCGTGGTTGATCCGACCCAAGGGCAAACCATGTATGCCGGGACGGATGAATATCGAGGTGGGGTGTTCAAGTCCACCGACGGCGGAAATTCCTGGAATCCGGTGAACAACGGTCTGACAGACAATCGGACCGGCACACAGATCAAGTTCCTGGCGATCGATCCTACGAACAGCCAGACCATATATGCCGCGACGGAGCAATGGGGGGTATTTAAGAGCACCGACGGCGGTGGCTCCTGGAGCACGGTGAACAGCGGGTTGACCGACCCCCAGTCCGGTGCCCAAGTGAAACAAGTTAACTCTCTGCTGATCGATTCGACGAATAGCCAGAACCTCTATGCGGTGACTGAGTATTCAAGTGTATTCAGATCCACCGACGGCGGAAACTC
>JBLNAU010000056.1:0-4201 GCA_050259515.1 Syntrophothermus sp. | reverse complement strand
CATAAGCCATGATGATCGCGGTAAGTCCGGCTTGTTTCTCGTTCATGTTTCATTTTCTCCAATTGTGAAATGGGGATTTGATCCGCATTTTACAATGTTCATTCGATGAAAAAAACTGCCTTTAATCGCTATTGCAATTTCCCACCTGTTTTCATATAATGTAAGCAACAAAGCAAAATGATCGTTGGATCTGTCTGTTTCCTGGCGGGCGGATCTTTTCGTTTAAAAAGGCTTCCGAAGCCTTCGGAAGTATCGAGCGTTCCCACCCCTGTTATCCCACGAAGAATATCATGAACTTCACATGCTTTTCCTGAGGATGGAAATTACTGTTCGCTTCCCAGCCATTGATAACCATCCCCATACCCCATCTCTTCATCCACCATCCTTACGACGAGATCAGGCAGTGAAACTCGATATAGTGTCCATGTCTGGTTCTGCTGCAACACCGAAAAGAAGAAGCAGCTTGAATCGGGACACCAAATGACATCCGATGCCGTTTCCTGGCTGACCGGAACTGCTGGCTGGCCACCGGCCTCCAGCCAAAGTCCATCCTTTGCAGATACACTCCATTTGCCATTCGGCGCCGGGTAGCTGGCTGTTTCTATTTCTGTGGGTGCCGCTACCGGCTTTGTAACGCATCTCAAAGCTCCCTGATAATTAAGAGCTTGCAGGCTCTGCGGGTCGTTTTCACAATCACTATCGGAGACAAACAGGCCACTCTCTTCATCCCACCATGGGAAAGACAGGTAGTAGGGATAATCATCCACGCGATGAACAGTACCGTCCCTCAGGGAAACCAGGCGGATCCCCTCCGGATACGTTTCCGTATTTATTTCAAATAAGGCAAACACCTCATGAACCGGATCAAAGCTTGCCATGACAAACGTGCCCTCAAACAATATCCGGCTGGTGCCGGCTTCGATATCCACCAAACGCAGGTTGCGTGCCTGGTCCGCGTTCACAAGAAATCCCTCATAGGCGACGAAACGCTGGTCGTCCAGCCAGTCCAGGATATTTTGCTCTGCAAACGCCTCCCCGGTGGAATACAGGAATTTGATTTTACTTGTGCTAACCGAGACGGACCAGACCGAGGAGGGAGGTTTCGAATAGGGGTCAAAGAAAAATTCGTTATCGTTAAGGAGTTCCTTCATGATGATCTGCGTTCCATCGGGTGACCATTCGATGGGACCGACCCAGTCGGGTCCATCGGTCAAGCGTCGCAAATTGCCATTCTGGGCATCATAGACAAACAGGTCGGAGGAGGCCGCGTCCATGATGGCAACAAATGCCAGGTAGCGACCGTTGGGCGACCAATGGGGTTGCTGTCTCATCATCTCGCCCCAGTTCGAACGGAACTCTTCGCAAAGCGTAATACCTTCCGGGCATCGAACCAGGGGAAAACGCTCGCGAATTTTTCCACCGGGCAATTCATAAAGGATCAATTCGGGAGAAACGTCCTTTGTCGGCTGGTAGAAAGTGGCCAGCAGCCCATCTTTTCCGTCGCCGCTAAAAAAAGTGGTGCAGGCGGAATACCACGACTGCCGGTAAACGAGCATTCCGGCCGCCTGGGAAGGCTGAAAGATATAGAGATCTCCTCCAATGTCCAGCAAGGAATTGGATGAATTATCGCCCTGCATGAGGAAAGCGTTAATTTGATCTTCACACTCCGGGAGCGTGATCAACGTGCGGCCGGAACCATCCTGGTTCAGGAGCACGAACTCTTCAGCGTCTGCCTCCATATCTCCATAACCCGGCGATGGAGCATTGTGTCGATAGACCAACCAGGGACCTTCGCCCGTGAGGGAAACGATCGGCTCACCCGTGGGTACCGCAGTTTTGGACACGGGTGTTGGGAGAAGGATAGCAGTGGGTGGAATGGGCGAAACAGTAGGCAGCGTTGCAGCCGTTTTCGTCGGTGAAACGGTTATCACGGCTGGTGCACAGGAAGTCAAAAGAAAAGCGATGAGCAAAACGGCAGGGATGTATTTGACTTTCATGGAAACCTTTTTGCAACGAGCTGTGTGGTGGATGACGGTGTGAGTGAACAAGCCGCCAAAACTGAGAAGCCCAAAGCCCGGGAAATGCGATAATAACACAGCACGTATTGCAATCCCTGGCTTTCCTTGCCTGGAGGTAAATTGCAAATGCAAGGTTTCCTTCTGGTATATTTTCGTTACAAGAACAGGGCTGAGATGATGATTAATGAAATTCCACTCAATAGACCCAGTATCACCAGACGTACAGGACTATTTGCATTCAGTATAAAGTTCGCCCGCTCTCCAGGACTCATATCGCGGAAACTATCCGCAGAGATTCTCTGAAATGTATTCCACTCTCCGCCCGCGGCAGAGCGGGAGAGCCCTCCAGCGACGATGATCAAGCAACCGGCCGCGAAAAACGCGTTGCTATAGGGGACCGACGAATTCCATTTATTGATATAGCCAATAATAGCGATTATGCCTCCGATGACTGTGGTGAAAAAGATGGCTTCCACGCACAATTTGAGGATGGCCTCGATGACGAACCGTTTCATATAGGCTTGATCCGCTCCTTCCCCGCGAATCTATGACGGCAAATATTCCACCTCTTGTGGTGGATGAGCTGTAGGATCATGAATATCTTCCCTGGCAGCATCTCCGCTGTGCCCCAAGGTGGGCATTCGCCTGGCACCCTGTAGAACAGGATCCCATCCCACAGTTATCTCGATACTTCTAAAGATTGGCTCTCGAAACTCCAATCCACCGCCCTGCCATTCCTGGCAAAATCACCCCTGTCGCAACAAGTATAGAATGAATCAGGTCAAATTTCAATGGTCATATCAGGGATAATTAGGTTCCTTGCGATCTAGAAGGATCCTGGAGGAACACGAAGTAAGGCCATATCCCGGGATTTGATAGCTGACCCAATCGACTAATCATTTAATCCCTTTCCCTTGAGAATTTTCTGCATATATTTTTCAACTCTTGCCTCCCGGGTTTTGGATTGTTTGGGAGCAGAAAAATGAAGAATGTATGCCCTTTGCCGCCCGGGCGTCAATGCCTCAAAAGCAGTTCTCAAGGCGGGGATTTCATCCAGTTTATTTTGAAACTCTTCAGGGACGATAAATTCTGTTGTCTTCTTAAGATTCACTTTCAACCCGGCCGCTTCCACTTCAATGGCTTCATAAATATATTCTTTCAGGATGGGCTCCATCTCCACGATCTCTCGAACATGGGTGAACCGGATCTGGCGTGCCGCCTGCACGTTTTCCGTTTGTGTGATTAGAATCCTCTCGGGATCTTTTAACAAGGCACCTTTGACAAACAGAAGCGCACAGTATTCTTTAAATCCATGCATTAAAACGATATTTTTTTTCTCAAACGTGTAACAGGGAACACCCCACTTCAGTTCTTCGGTCAGCGGACAGTCCAGAAGGATCATTCTCAGCTTCTCAAATTCCTCCTGCCACTTTTTTGCCTTATCAAAAAAGAAATCAACTTTTGGATTTGTCCTCTTCATGGATTAAGACTCCTTGGTATGAAATATTGGCTCCAGGCAATCCCTGGCGAATACTGCCTGCAGATGGAACTGATGTTATTGCCCCGCATCGGTTAAGGAATGGAGCTGTCGCTGAAGATGAGCGCGTTCCGCCGGATTGTTACACAGCGCAATCGCCCGCTCGTAAGCCTCGGCGGCTTCTCCCGGCTGGCCTGACCGCCGGAGCAGTTCGGCGCGGACGACGTGCAAAGGATAGTATCCCTTCGCCCGGTCCCCCAGACCCTCGAGGATTCTCAAACCTGCCTGCGGTCCCTCGGCCATCCCCACCGCCACTGCGCGGTTGACCTCGACCACCGGTGACGGAGTCATCACCGACAGTGTTTTATACAGCGCAGCGATGGAGCGCCAGTCTGTCGCCTCGGCGGTGGGTGCTTCCGCGTGTAGGGCGGAGATGGCTGCCTGCACCTGGTAGGGCCCTGGGTCCTTCAAGGCCAGCGCTTCGTCCAGGACATCGATCCCTTCTTGTATCTCCGACCGGTCCCAGCGGGAGCGATCCTGTTCGCTGAGCAGGACTAGCTCGCCCGCCTCGTCGAGGCGCGCGGTGCGGCGTGAATCGTGCAGCAGCATCAGAGCCAGCAAGCCGCGCGTCTCGGCGCTTCTCGGCATGAGCCCAATCAGCACCCGACAAAGACGGATCGCCTCCAGGCAGAGCTCCTTACGGATC
>JBLNAU010000055.1:0-3019 GCA_050259515.1 Syntrophothermus sp. | reverse complement strand
AATTGAATGCGTTATCGGCGGTTACTTCCAGAGGTGCGGTCACGCCAAAAGCGCGTAAACGTTTCGCTGCCGCCGCTGCCCGGGTGATGATCAGGGAGGTTTTGCTGGCCTCGCGGCGCATCAGCCACCGATTAAGGGCCGACTTAATTTCACCCGCATCCACCGCGTAGGCCAGGCTGGGTTTCCCCATTTCGTCGGCGCAGCGCGTGGTCCACAGGTAGACCCAGAGCATAGCAGAGGCCCAGGTATCCATATAGGTGCTGCCCTCGACCAGCATAATCAGGTCGTTCTCACGCACCAGGCGGCGCATCGTAGCGAAAAAAATGGTCGGCATGAAAGCGATCCGCAGGTTCGGCGTCTCTTTGACATACCGCCTCAGGTTAGGTGGGTTCAAACTGGGGATGGTGATCACCGCCTCGGGACCGAGCAGCGCCCGCACATCCTCGATGTCTGCCAGCAGTAGGGCCTCTGCTCCGGTATTGTTTGCCCCACTGTAGCCGAGCATTAACACCCGTAATGGAGATTGGGCGGTAGTAGACTTCAGATTAAAGCGTTCTTTCATTTCCGTTTGCCTTTCACGTACTGTTCTCTACAAGAAAGATACACGTTCTTTAGAACCGGATCGTTAAAATAAGCGTTAAACCGCATCTTCAATCGTAATGTTCCAGGTGACGATGGTATTCCATTCCCAAAAGACGCCCATTAGCTTTTTATGCCTTTCAGCACCCGTTTTTGGGCACAGTTAAACTATCCGGGTTGGTGCTCGGATTGCATGGGGTAAAACTTACCTGGGATCAGGGTTTTTTGAATGGAACCAGCCGGTCGACCCTAGCCGTATATTCTTCATACGCTCTGCCAAAGGCCTTCATGAGCTGCTGCTCCTCCTTGCCGATGAAGACCATCACGCCGGTATACAGAAATACGGAAGGGACAAAATAGACCCAGGTGAACGTCAACAGCGCGACGGCGGGAAGGATGAAGAACGTCACGCTGGAGTAAATGGGGTTGCGGACTACGCCGTATGCGCCGGTGGTGACCAGTTTCCCTTTAGAAAAGCCCGCCAGTAATTGGATCACCGCTGCTCCCCAAAGGATGAGTCCAAGCAGCAGGAATACATACCCCACGGGCTGGATAAAGCGGATCCCCTCGGGCAGTGCAGCGATATGAGGGAAATACCTATGGACCCATATGGCTGCGATCAAAGACGGCAGCATAAAGAGGATGATCTTCCCACCCTGACCAATAATGCTCATTTCATTTTGCTTTTTTAAGATGTTTATCATTTCTTCTCCATATTTTCCTGATTAGAATCCTGAGTGGATGGATCGACGCTGTTAACCGAGATCAATTTCAGATTGAGGTCGCGAATGCGCTCGAGCAGGCCATGCAGCGCGGCCTGGTCGGGCAGCGGGCCGGCAAGCAGGGTCTCATTCCCCTCCAGATGGGTCAACTTCAAGCCTGTGAACCAATCCGACCAGCATGGATCCAGATGGCCCTTGACTTTGATCTCGTAGTATTCCGGCATATCAAACCCCCTTTTCATATCCTATTCCGCAGTGTTACTATTACTGAGTTCATTCGATGACCGGCTGACCTTATCAGCACGCCCAGGCGAGTAGGATATTTGCACTCCAATTCGGCATGGTACGTGTGCTTCTTGCGGGCGCTGCCAACGAATGCGGTCACTTTCTTCATATGCTGACTTCCTTTTTGGTCGCGTCAAACTTTTTCGTATCTACATCTAATTTAACGCACCTCGAACAGGCCCGCATCTGCCAAAAGGTATATCCAGGGATTATTTATTGGGGTTACTTGAAGGTTGGAGGGTTAGGAAAGGATACCCATCTGCCGGGCACGGGCGACTGCTTCGGTCCGGTTGGCGACGTCCAGTTTGCGGTAGATACTGGCTGCGTGGGCTTTGATGGTGCCCGGCGCCACGACAAGCCGGCGGGCGATCTCCTGATTGGTGCTGCCCAGGGCCATGAGATGGAGAACTTCCAGCTCGCGCCCGGAAAGCGGTTCAATCAAACCATCCGGCTGAGAAGCAGGAGAAACTGCTCCGCTTGAAGGTGAAAACGCATCCAGTACTTTCACCGCGTATGGTTTATATCCAGGAGCATCCTGCCTGAGATAGACGGCTAATAGCTCCCGGACGGTTTGACCAATATCCAAGAAGATGCGGATGTAGCCTTCCGGCTCCGCCAGGGCCAGGCAGTCATTGATTAATCCAAAGGCTTCTGGCAAGCGCTGCTGCCCAAAGGCCGCAGCGGCCAGGAGCAATTTGATTTCGATCTGCCTGACTACCCGATTACCAGCCAAAGGCAGGGATGCTGTCCCGGCCAGCATTTCTTCCACATCGGCATATCTCCCCTGCGCCAGGCGTATGCGGGCCAGGGTGAGCTGGTAATATTCCGGGTGAAGATGGAAGTCTTCACTAAAACGAATCTGGTCCGCCCAATCCGAAGCGGTTTGGAGCTCCCCGCCGGCCAACTGCACCTGAATTCTCAGCGTGCGGAAAGGCTCCCCAAATTCGATGGGCCGAGCTTTTCCTTGCAGCCTGGTTTCAAATCGCTCTACAATTTGCATCGCCCCGGTAATATCCCCCCTGGCTTTTAGAACGTGCGCCAGGGCTAACAGCCCAAAGGCATCTGTCATGATATTCCGCTAGGGTTCATTGGCTTGAAGTCCGTCTCGGATATGTTTCTCGGCCTCTTCCAGGCAGTTCCATTCGAACAGTACATCTCCCAGAACGACATCCATATTGCCGGCGGTAGAGATTCGGATTCCCTTCTCCTTGATAGGCCCCAAATATTCGCGGCACAGCGCGGCTGCTGCGTGTAAACGTCCCTGGAACAGGTAGCTAGAGGCCAGGAAGGGCACCAGCGTGGGGATCGCAGCCGCCCCATCAGGTTCCGCCCTGTGGGACGCTTTATCCTTCTGAATGGCCTTGACTGAGAACTCCGCGGCCAGGTCGATTTCCCCTCGTCTTCCCAGGGCCATCCCGTATAGAATGTTCGCA
>JBLNAU010000054.1:0-4995 GCA_050259515.1 Syntrophothermus sp. | reverse complement strand
AAGAAAGATTGCAGAGACAGAGCGTGGTGATACGGTAGCCTTTCGCGCTGAATGGATCTGTTCTTTGCGGCAAAGACGAAAGGCAAAAAAGCCTGAATCACTTTGGAGAGTGTGAATAAGCATGAATGTCCGAGAATGGGCGTTACCGGTTTATACGATACTGATGCAACTGGCAGTGGGTTCGCTGCTGGTCCTGTGGCTGATCCGCAGGCTGGCAGCATCCCGGTTCAGTCCGCAGCAGATCGACTACATTGTCCGTAATCCGATTATGGTGATTGCGTTCACTGCTGCGGTGGCAATGATCGGGGCGCATTTCCACTTGAGCAGGCCTTTCCATTCTTATCTGGCAGTGTTGAACTTTAAAAGCTCATGGTTGAGCAGGGAGATCGTTTTCTCTGTTTTATTCTTCCTGACCAACACCGGCCTGTTGTATCTGACATTCTTTAAAACGCACCTACGGTCTTTGATCACGGTGCTTGGCTGGCTGGCAATCCTATTCGGTACGGTGCTTGTCTATTGCATGGCTCGTATCTATCTTATCCCCACCCAGGTGGCATGGAACTCCACCACTGTCATTCTGTCATTTTACATCACAACCCTGATGCTGGGATGCATGGCGATTGCCTGTCTGATGGTGTTGGATTTGAAGTTTGCTGAAATTACGAGATCCGAAAATGTTCAATTGCGTATCGATGTAATCCGTTATTCTTTTTCCAGCCTGACCTTACTGACCATCTTTCTGGTGGCATTCAGCATTGCTGTTCTCTATACTCAGATGTACCTGCTTGCCCAGGGTGGGTTGATCGCCCGCACGAGCCTGGATCTGCTGCTGGACCTATATCTGCCGCTGTTTGTGATTCGAATCGTTTTTCTTCTTTTTGCCACTGGGCTTCTGATGATCGCCGTATACCGGATCCGGCGCCTGAGACTAAGCCCCCAAGGCCTGTTTATGCCCGTCTACATCTCCTGCCTGCTGATCATGGTGGGCGAGATCATCGGGCGGTTTTTGTTCTATGCCACCCACATTCGGGTGGGTATTTAAGGGCCCGCTATGCGTGGGGTCCTGTACCTATAAGAGATTCTGAGATACTTAATTCAGGTGATGAAATGATTATCAAAGTTCTAATTGCCGATGACCATAAACTATTCCGCCAGGGTCTCATTGGTTTGATGCGAACCCGCGAAGACCTGGTGGAAGTGATCGGGGAGGCTGAGACAGGGGAGGAAGCCGTCAAGCTTGCCGGAGAGCTGAAGCCGGATGTTATCCTGATGGACATTTACATGCCGCAAATGGATGGCCTGCAGGCAGCCAAGGAAATCCATATCCGATATCCGGAGATCGCCATCGTGATGCTTACCTCTTCCGAGCGGGATGGTCATCTCTATGAAGCGGTCCAGGTAGGTGTCTCGGGGTATCTTTTGAAAAGCCTGGATGCCAATGAGCTGTTTGATCTTTTGACCGGTGTGGCAAACGGTGAGACCGCCATGACCCGCGCCATGGCCGGGAGACTTCTGAAAGTGGTCGCCAATCGCATGGCTGACGGTGACAAGGGAGAGCAGGCCCTCACCGAGCGCGAGCTGCTGGTGCTCCGTCTTGTAGCCAGTGGTGCCAGCAACCAGGAGATTGCCCAGAAGCTTTCGATCTCCATCAATACGGTGAAAAGTCATCTAAAAAATATTCTCGACAAGCTACATCTGGAAAATAGGACCCAGGCCGCGACGTACGCTCTCAAGCATGGCTTGATCTATCCGCGGGAGGCGTAAACTCTCACGCACAGCGCAGATAAGACAGAGGAGTGAGCTTATCCTCGTACTTCATCCAAAACAAATGTTAGCAACCTTGCACTCCCTGGCAGTTCGATGCCCGGGAGTTTTTATTCGTGGGAGAGACAATCCCGATCCTTCTGTGATGGAAACTATTCTCATCCTTTCGGGTGAGGCACGAGTACTCACCGGTAGGATGTGAAAAGCGAACGAAGTGAGTATCCTGAGAATGAATTGTTGCATGAAGCCGGCGAGAATGCCGTCATCTTTCAATCAGGAGAAAGCCTATTGGCGCATTGAACTCTTCCAACCCCGCCCAAGCCGAATGGCTCTGCTCAATGATGAGCTGTACAGAATTTCCCAATTTTCCCCGGAGGAAAGTACATGAATGAAAAGAATTTCCTCACAAAAGCCTTGAATGACACTGTATTAACCCGCCGCAGCTTCTTAAAATGGAGCGCTGCTCTCGGTGGGACGGCCGCTCTGGCCGGTGGCCTGAACTTTGGGCTCAAGACAGTGGAAAAAGCTGCCGCTGCCGGTGGTGATGAGCAGGTCGTAACCATGGCCTGTTATCACAACTGTGGCGGCCGGTGTATTTTAGGGGCTGTTGTGAAAGACGGGACAGTTACCCGTCTTGTCCCGGATCCCACAAAAGAAGAGGATCCGATCCACAACCCGCGCGCCATTCCATGCGTGCGCGGCCGGGCACAGATCCACCGTGTTTATGCTGCTGATCGCATCAAATACCCGATGAAGCGTACCGGCAAGCGCGGTGAAGGTAAATTTGAGCGCATCAGCTGGGACGAAGCTCTCAATACCATTGCTTCCGAACTGAAGCGCATCAAGGAAAAATATGGCAACGAGGCGCTCTATATCCATTATGCCTCGGGCGTAAACTGGAAGGGCCCGGATGGCAGAAACCCAATGGCCCGCTTGATCGTCCTGCTGGGCGGGTACCAGGGCTATTACAACTCCTACAGCACAGCCTGCTACAATTCCGCACTTCCTTACATCACGGCCGCCTCCGGCAACTCGGCCGATGATGTGCTCAACTCGAAGCTGATCGTCCTCTTCGGCGACAACTCAATGGTGACCCGCGCCGGCGGTGACAATATCGGCTATTACTATATGAAGGCCAAGCAGAACGGCACACGGTTCATCTCGGTTGATCCGATCCTGACTGATACTGCTCTCGCTCTGGACGCCGAATGGATCCCGATCAACGGCGGTACCGATCTGGCCCTGATCTCCGCCATGGCGAATGTGATGGTCAAGGAAAACCTTTACGATAAGGAATTCATGGCCAAATACGCCGTGGGCTTTGACGAGGATACGCTGCCGGAAGGCGCGCCTGCCAACAGCTCCTGGATGGCCTACATCATGGGCAAGAGTGATGACGGCATCGAGAAGACACCCGAATGGGCTGAGCCGATCACCGGCATTCCTGCCGCTACGATCGCCCGCCTGGCGCGTGAGATCGCCGGGACCAAGCCCTGCGCCATGTTCCAGGGCTGGGGCTGGCAGCGCCGCGCCCAGGGTGAACAACCCGTACGCGCACTTCCCATCCTGGCTGCGATGACCGGCAACTTTGCGATCAATGGCGGTGGCCCCGGCCTGCGCCCGAGCGGCATGTCCTTCAAGATGGACAGTGCCCCCTCCGTTCCACAAAATCCCATCAAGACCACCTTCCCCGTTTTCAAGTGGCCCGATTTCATCACCCGCGGCTCTGAAATGACCAATGGTCCGGAAGACCGTGTTCGTGGCGGTGACAAGCTGGCAACCAACATGAAGTTCATGTGGAACTTCGGCGGTAATACCATCATCAATCAGCATTCCGACATCAACATGACGGCCAAGATCCTGCAGGATGACACCAAGCTTGAATTCCTGGTCGTCGATGATGTCTCGATGACCCCCAGCGCCAAGTTCGCCGATATCCTCCTGCCCGATACCACTGGCTTTGAAGCCGAGGAGATTATCACCGGTGAAGGGCACAGTGAGAAAGGCAACCATGCCTGGGCGCTGTTGAACCACAAGGCCATCGAGCCCATGTACGAAGCCAAGCCCTCGCTCTGGATCGCCGAGCAACTGGCAGACAGACTGGGCATTGGCGACGAATTCCGTGAAGGTCACAACACACCGGAAGATTGGGAGAAGGATATCGTTGCATCCGCCCAGACGAACTACCCCGACTTCCCGTCGCTGGAAGAGTTCAGGAAGGTTGGCATTTACAAGGTTAGCAAGGATACGCCGACTGTTGCCTTTGCGGCCTTTGTCGAAGATCCTGTGGCGAATCCCCTCAAGACCCAGACGACAAAGATCGAGGTCTACTCGCCGTATCTGGCCAGCCTGAATGATCCCAAGGAAATTCCCGCGGTGCCCAAGTACATTCCCGAATGGGAAGGTGTCAGTGACCCGCTGCGTGAAAAGTATCCGTTGATGATGTCCTCGACACACTGGATGGGACGCTCTCACTCCACGTTCGACAATGTTGATTATCTACGTGAGGCTCATCCGCAATGTCTGTGGATCAACCCGGTGGATGCCGAGCCGCGCGGGATCAAGAATGGCGACATGGTCAAGGTCTTTAACGATCGCGGCGAAGTCCACATGCCCGCCTATGTCACCAGCCGCATCCGCCCAGGCCAGACCAATATGCCGCAGGGTGCCTGGTACGAGCCCAATGCCAAAGGTGTGGATGTACGCGGTTCCGCCAATGTGCTGACCAAGTATCAACCGACGCCGTTTGCGAGGGGTAACCCGCAGCATACCAACCTGGTTCAGGTCGAGAAGTTATAGGAGATGAACCATGGCTAAACAATTAGCTTTTTATGTTGATATTGAGAACTGCGCGGGCTGTAAAGCCTGCCAGGTTGCCTGCAAGGACAAGAACAACCTGCCTGATGGCATCCGCTGGCGCCGGGTGTTCCAGTACGAAGGCGGCGAATGGGTCAAACAGGGCCAGCAAATGGTCCCGAGCGACGTATACGCCTACTTTGTTTCCTCGGCCTGCATGCACTGTCAAAACCCGGTATGTGCTCAGGTCTGCCCGGCCGGTGCGATGACCAAGCGCGAAGATGGCATTGTGTCAATCAATACCGATCATTGCATCGGATGCCGTTATTGCTCATGGGCCTGCCCGTACGGCGCGCCGCAGTTCAACGAAGACATGGGTGTCATGACCAAGTGCAACATGTGCAAGGATCTGGTCGACCAGGGTCAGCGCCCGGC
>JBLNAU010000053.1:0-4799 GCA_050259515.1 Syntrophothermus sp. | reverse complement strand
CCGGTAGTTCTCAGAGACAAGCTTCAAGGTGGCCTGGTAATTTGCAGGGTCCACGGCCCCGCCTTTTTGCAGGTCCATGAGTCGGATACCGCGTATTTCATCACTGCTGGGGTAGCCATACATCTGTGCAAGCACATCGTTGCATTCTGCAATATAACCATATTGGTAGATCATCTCCACCTGCATCTCGGCCGGTAGACTGACCGGGATGGGCTGGTCAAAAGCCAGGTACCAGATCCCTTCGATGCTCTGCTCCACAAAATTGCGATATTTCTTCTCACTGGCCTGCAAGGCCATCTGGGCTGTCCTTTGCTCGGTAATATCATAGAACATGGAAAGAACAGCCGGCTGGCTGCCAAGCTCGATCAGCTCATAAAAGGCAAGCGCAATTCTTTCCTGGCCGGTAATGCTCATAAATTTAAAGGCCGGGTTTCGAATGGACTTTTGTTCAAGGAGCCGGTGCGAGAAAGTCACAACATCCTCATCGCCAAAGCCCAATTCTGCAACGGTTTTCCCGAGAGCCAGATCGCGTGGGAAACCCGTTAATTCGAAGAAGGCTTCATTGGCATCCACAAGAATCCCTTCGGCAAGCGTTGAAATGGAAATTGCGACCGGGCTGACATGGAAAACCTTGCGGAACTTCTTCTCCCCCTCCCGAACGGCATCCAGGGATCGGGTGACGCTGTTCACCACCAGATAGATCAGGATGACAAGCAGACTGAAGATGGCGGTCATGTCCCTGGCTATATTAAGGGGGGAATCCAGATGCGGAGCTCTCACGCCCTGTGCCTCGGCAAGAGCAAAAACCCAAATGACTGCAATACTTAGCGCAGCCAGGAAAATGGTCACCCGCCAGTTGGTAAGCAGGGCCGCCATCAAAAGGAGTACAAAATAAAGATAGGTCGCTACATCACGAACGCCATCCGCATTCCAGTTGAGATACGTGACAACCAGCCATGAACCAACGATCAGAATCAATGACGCCTGCTCAACATATCCTCTTTTTACAAGGTAGAGCAAAAAGAACTGAAGGACGAGCAAAATAGCCAAAGCCACGATTGTCGGGCTGGCACGTCCGCCTGTTTCCGAAAGGCGGAAGGCGATGATGACCGCATCGATGACGATCACACTGATCACAATCGCATATAAGAATCGAACGATCGTCTCCCGGTACTCGCTCCCCCAGAACAGCTGGAATCCCTGGCGGACAGGTCCTGGTTTCATCCTCGATCCTCAGAGTGGGAAAATGATATTCTCTTATTTGAGGAAAACATCTGGAACGCGTTTCCTATTCCAGGAAAGCCCGCCCATAGGCACCGATCAAGGCATCCCAGATGGAATTTAATTCCCGATCTATCGTTTGATACTCGGGATGGTTCGAGAACCATGCCAGGGACCGCCGCAAACCTTCCGACCAGGTTACTTCGCACTGAAAATCAGGGATAAAGCCTTTGATCTTGCTGTTGTCGAAGACTACACTATTGGACTTGTCGCCGATCAGACTCCCGTATGCATGCGGCCAGTATTTTGCGATCAGATCGGAGGGGATGTGAACCAGGTTCGGCGCGAGACCGAGAGCCTGGTACGCTTCGAGATAGATCTGTTCCCAGCTGAGGACCTCATCCGACGTTATTTGAAATGCCTCGCCGACAGCCTTTTCATTTCCCAAAAGGCCGATCAGCCCTTTGGCGAAATCCGCGTTCCAGGTCAGCACCCACAGGGATGTGCCGTCGCCAGGGATAATAACCTTTTGGCCGCGCTTCATTCGATCGATCACCGTCCAGGGATGCTGCCAGCTCCCTACGGCAAATGGAATCTGTGTGCGCCCATATGTGAGGGAGGGACGAATGATGGTCGCGGGGAACCCATCTTCACGGTACGCCTGCATCAGCCTTTCTTCGCAGGCAATTTTGTTCTGGGAGTAGTCCCAATAGGGATTTTCGAGCGGCGTCTGCTCTGTGATCAGGTAATTCCTGACCGGCTTTTGATAGGCAGATGCAGAGCTGATGAATACGAACTGGTCTGTCCGGTTGCGGAAGAGGCGAAGATCGCGCTCAATGTCCTCCACGGTATAGGCGATAAAGTCCACGACCGCGTCGAAACGGTGCTCTGCCAGAAGCGCGGAGAGATCGGCTTCGCCAGCATGGATATCCCCTTGCAGGAACCTGGCTCCCTCAGGTAGATCATATTTTTTCGTAGAAGAACGATTCAGAATAAACAGATCGTGACCGCGCCCGATTGCAAGATCAGAGCAGGCAGAGCTGATCAAGCCTGTACCACCGATGAATAAAAGCTTCATGGCATTCTCCTTGTTTATCCCTCACCCAGTTCAGGGATGGGTTCGACGGGTGTGCGACGGGCGATGAAATTCTCCACCCAGAAGATAATGAGTGCGACCCAGACGATACCAAAACCGATCAGCAAGGAGCTGTCGAACGGCTCCTTATAGATAAAAACACCGATCAGAAATTGAAGGGTCGGGGCAATGTATTGCAGCAGACCTACGATGGTAAGAGGAATTGCCTTTGCAGCGGAGGCAAACATCAGGAGCGGAATGGTCGTGACCGGTCCTGCACCGATCAGCAGCAGGGTGGTCTTTGTTCCCTCCTGCAGGAAGGCCCCTGTTCCGCTCAGGCTAGCAAACAAGAGATAGGCTGTTGCAAATGGAAAAACGATCCCTGTCTCGAGTGTCAGACCATGCAGGGATCCCAAAGGGGCAAGTTTTTTGACCAGGCCGTAACATCCAAAAGAAAAGGCCAGCGTCAGAGCGATCCAGGGCAGGTGACCGTACACCGCGGTAAGGTAAGCCACACCCGCTGCAGCGATGGCAACCGCGATCCATTGGGTGGGACGAAGCCGCTCATGCAGAAAGATGACTCCCAGCAGCACGCTGATCAGTGGATTGATGAAATAGCCAAGGCTCGTCTCAACAATAAATCCGGAATTCACGCCCCAGACGTATACCAGCCAGTTGATTGTGAGCAGGACCGAGGCAATGGAATAGATGCCAATGATCCTGGGAGTAGCCGCGGCATTACGAAATGCGTTCCACTGGCTGGTAAAAAAGACAAAGCCGATCAGAAGCAGGAATGACCAGACGATGCGATTCCCAATGACTTGAAGAGCGGGAACCTGGTGTAGCTGTTTCCAGTAAAGGGGAAAGAGTCCCCAGAGTACATACGCGCCAATACCTTTTAAGATACCTTTGTTCATTGATCTCACTTCATCCTGGGTTGCGTCCGCAAAGGTTTGCTTGGGCCATTGAGGATTTCATTCCTAAAAACTTTCGATCGGCTGCCTGCCGGCAAACCCGGCATCCACTTCATGCCAGTAGGCGATCTCCACCTCTCCATATTGCCAGCATAAATAAACTTCTCGTCCATCCTTACGAGCAGAAAAATCAAGTAAACCGCTGTTGATATCCTTGATTTGAACACCCGTGTCGAGAATCCGGTGCACGAGCGAGTCCAGCCTCTCAAAATCCTGGACCATCCCGCTCAGGATACGGTTCCCGCCGTTCCCCACGGATTTTTCAATGGCGGACCAGGTTTCCGGCTGCTTTTCCAGGATTCGCCGGCGAATGGCCTGGACTTCGTCCATGAGCGGGCGGATGATGTTCAGGGTCTCATTGGCCTCCTGCAGTGTGAAGAATTTAGGCATGCGATGAGTATACACGGAAACAAGTCGGCGGGGAAACCGTAGGCATTGTGCACAGGCAGCCGTATAATTTACGAATGGTTGTTCAGGAAATACCCCAGTGCGATGAATGACCGGTCAGCAAAGTCTAGGAAGCATACAAACTGTTTTGACGAAAGCTTACTCCGGTCGCTTGCCGGCGCTTTAACAAGTGGAATCCCGGATTCTTCCATGGCATCCGAATCTGAATTCTTGATAACGACCCAACGTCTTTCCATCCGTATGGCGCTTATTGAAGACGCTGAACTGTTTTTCCGCTTGTGGACCGATCCAAAAGTGATGAAGAATGTTGGCTTTCCCGAAGGATTGTACATCTCTCCGGATGAGATCCGCAGTCGAATTGCCCAAAGCAGTCCAACGGAGTTTGACCGTTTGTTGGTCGTTGGACTTAAGGAAACCGGGGAGGGAATTGGTGAATGTCAGTTGCATCGCCCCAATGCCGATGGGATAGCAAGTACGGATATAAAACTCCTGCCCGAATACTGGGGGCACCGTTTTGGCGTGGAGATCAAGCGAGCACTTCTGGATTATCTATTTACCCACACCGATTGTCAGGCCGTTGAAGCCACTCCCAACGTAGAAAACATGGCATCGATCAGGATGCAGGAGGCAGTCGGCGGTATGCGGGTCGGAGAACAAATTTATACCTTTCCCGCAGCCATGCAAAGTTATACCGTCCCGGTTCACCACTATATCTACCGGGTAAGCCGGAGCGACTGGAGTAAGAAACACGAGCAGCATTTATAATCCAAAAGGAAGCCCCCTATGGCCCAGGTAAACTATGACGAAATCAGCAAAACCTATGATGATGTCCGGGACGCCGATATCGTTCTCGTCAATCATTTTCTACGGGAGATGCCGGCAGATGCTCCCTTACGCGTGCTGGATATCGGCTGCGGGACCGGGAATTATACCGATCTGTTTCAAAGGCTGACGCAGGAGCGGAATGCTCAAATTTACGGCATTGATCCATCCGAGGCGATGATCGGGAAAGGCCGGCGTAAGAATCGTCACATTGTTTTCAGAAAAGGAACGGCGGAAGACATCCCCTTTGACGATGAATCCTTCAACCTTGTCTTTATGACCGACGTGATCCATCATGT
>JBLNAU010000052.1:0-4554 GCA_050259515.1 Syntrophothermus sp. | reverse complement strand
GCGGCGTGAATCGTGCAGCAGCATCAGAGCCAGCAAGCCGCGCGTCTCGGCGCTTCTCGGCATGAGCCCAATCAGCACCCGACAAAGACGGATCGCCTCCAGGCAGAGCTCCTTACGGATCGGTTCGTCACCGCTGGTGGCGCTGTAGCCTTCGTTGAAGATCAGATAGATGACCGCCAGGAGGGCATCGAGGCGTTCCGGTAAAAGATCGATAGGCGGAACTCGATAAGGGATCCCGGCGTTGCGGATTTTTGCCCGCGCCCTGGCCAGTCTTTGCGCCATGGTTGGCTCCGGCACAAGGAACGCGCGCGCCAGCTCGTGTGTCGTCAAACCACCCAGGGTATGTAACGTCAGGGCAATCTGGGTTTCCCGCGCCAGTGCAGGATGGCAGCAGGTGAACATCAATTTCAGACGATCGTCCGGGATTTGAGTTTCGTCCATATCGTACTCATCATATGAGGGCTGAAGATCCGGATCCGGTAAACTGCGTTCGAGAGCGGCTGTGTGTCGGATCCGGTCGATGGCTCTGCGCCTGGCGACAGCAGTCAGCCAGGCCCCTGGATTCCTGGGAATGCCATCGCTTTGCCAGCGCTCCAGGGCGTTGACCAGCGCATCCTGGAGGGCATCCTCTGCGAGATCGAAATCCGCAAACTGGCTGATCAGCGCTGCCAGGACACGCCCGTGTTCTGCGCGGAAGATCCTTTCGACCTGTTCCGCTGCCGTCATCCGACCCTCAGCTTCACGATCCCGGGGACCACAAAGGACGGATCTCGATCGAGCCGTATTTCGCGGTGGGGATTTTTTCCGCCCAGCGAATGGCTTCGTCGAGATCCTTACACTCCACCAGGAAATAACCGCCCAGCTGCTCGTGTGTCTCTGCAAATGGGCCGTCGGTAATCATGGTTTTATCGTCCCGGACGCGAACCGTCGTCGCGCTGGAGCCGGGGGCGACACCGCTGCTCGAAACCAGTACACCTGCGGCCGACAGCTCCTTCCTGAACTCGGCCCAAACCTTCGATGCAGTCTGGAATTCATCCTTCGACCACTCTGAGCCAATCGACTCAGCTGCATACATCAACAGTAAGTATTTCATGGGTTTGATCTCCCTTGGAGAAAGGTAGACTCGCCAATCCAATCATGTAAGAGCGAGTCTACCATTTCCATGGAATTTTTATTGGCCAGGGTCCTGGACCAGTCCGATGATATTGCCGTCTGCGTCTTTGACGGAGGCGATCAGCCTGCCTCCGCCAACATCCCGGATCTCCTGAATTGTCTTTGCTCCGGCGTCCAGGAGTAGCTTCAGGCTTTTCTTAATATCATCGACATGATAGTAGGCGGTCGTTCCCTCCTGATGTCCATTGGGATCCAGGCCGATATCCTGGTCGCCAACTTTAAAACCAACATAATACGGTGCGTCGGCATAAGGCTCAACCCCTAACAGCTCACGGAAGAGAGCCTTTGCTCTGGCAATATCCTTGACAGGATAGATGACAGTTCTGATCCCTTGGTTCATGTAAAACTCCTTACCTGTAATGATTGGATGGATTAAAGCAGTGCCAGTAGCACTGTCCGTCTTCAGCTCACCGCTTTCTTCACGAGGGCAGCGATCTTTGCCTCATCGGCAGCGGTCAACTTCTTCAACGCGAAGGAGGTCGGCCACATGGTGCCTTCGTCGAGGTTCGCCACATCGTTAAAGCCGAATGTTGCATACCTGGCGTTGAACTTCTGCGCGCTTTGGAAGAAGCAGACGACCTTGCCGTCCTTGTTGGCATACGCCGGCATCCCATACCAGGTTTTCGGCAGGAGGTCCGGCGCATTGGTTGTAATGATCTCATGGAGCCGCTGGGCCATGGAGCGATCCGGTTCCTGCATCTCGGCGATCTTGGCAAGCAGGGCACTTTCCCCGGCTGCCCTGTCATTGTTTGCGCGCTCCTCCGCTTTCATCTCTCGGGCGCGCTCCTTCATCGCGGCTCGTTCCTCGGCTGTGAATCCCTTGGAAGTCGTACTGGATTTCTGCGTGGCCTTCACCGTGGTGCTTTTGCCTGGGTTCATAAAAATCTCCTTATCTTTAAGTGGGTGGATTATCTCTTATTTTTGTCGTTCTATTCTAACGTCGAGTGGGAAGAGGGCAGAATGACAAATAAGGGATTTTCTCATCAAACTCTCATAATTCTGTGCCGGTCGTTTGGTTTTTGGAAGAATGGCAATTGCGCTGGAAAAGGATGACTTTTTGCAGCTTCGACTGGCTTCTCTTCATTTTCCCCACCGCCTGCAATACCCTGCCAATAACCGGCATCCGACCTTTTCAACAAAGCATATTCGATTTGCTCGTTCATCGCTTTCCGATACAGATAAACCAGAACTTGAAATGGTGCTCCTGCCTTTTTTGATCTTCCTCCTTACATTGGCTGTCGTTCGTGGCGGCTGGGGGGAGTAAGGTTCCGAAACCGACTGGCGCGAAAGCTCAGGATCAAGTCCCATATATGCGCCTGCAACCCTCGAACCCAATTTACTTATCAAATCATGCGTTTATTGCAGTGTTGAGTGGCAATACACAAGTTTCCGATCATCCCTGGTAGAAGCGAGCCCGGTCTTCTCATGTGCCCTATTCAGCGAATTTCCTCATTACCCCAGCTCGAACGGATAGCATTCCAGGAAGTCAATTGCGGTTTTGCAAAATTTCGCCGGACGCTGGACACTTTTTCGCCCCTGATATCGATCTCCTCCAGGCTTTCCGGTTGCATGCCGGTTTTGTGTGCCCAGACGAATGTCGGAATTTCTTCTGGTTCAAATCCCATCACATTGGCCGCCACCATGTCCGTTGCCAGGGGATTCGTTCCTGCGATGATGATGTTCATGGCTACGAGCTCGCCGTTGCTGGGCCCGTTACCCTCCATGGCCGTTGAACCGTCAATGACGACCAGCCCTAGCTTATTGGCTCGTACCATGTCAAGGATCTCAAAGGCAACCCCCGGCGAGCCTGCGTCGGCGGCATGATCGTGCACGCCAGCACGGACGGTTCGATAGACACTCCCGGGGTAGAGACCGATCAGGTTTTTCATCCCCAGCGTGACTGAAGCCAGGCCATGTGTCTTCATCATCGGCACCGAGCAAAGCAGATCGATTTCGGTCAGAGAGCGATGGAGCGTCAATCGTTGATAGGCCAGTCCACCCGGCACCTCGATGTCTACCATCTCACCCGTGTGGAGATTGACCAATGGCACGTCCAGCGAACGAGCCAGCTCGGTATAACCCAGGCTGTCAAACACGAACTGCTGCATATCATTCAGCCTGTCAGGGTCTTTCATACGGTAGGCATTTCCAGCGATCAGGTTGAATCCAATTACGGCAGCCGAGCCTTCGCCGATCGATACCTCTTTGCCGGCCTTCTTCATCAGGGAGGCCAGCGAACGGATCACCTGCGGTTTCGTCGTGATATCTGGGTTGTTGGATACAAGATTGGGTTTGAGCATGATACGCTCTTTGCCGGATGCAATCGTCTCAATACCGCCCAGGAGTTGGATCGCCTCTTCGACCGCAGTGCCAATGTTCCCATCTTTGATTTTGACGATGCTGACCACCGGCCCTACCGGGGTTGGCGTCGCTGTAATTGGAGCTGATGTCGGAGTTTCATTTAATTGAGCTGCGCAGGCAGCGAGTAATCCAGGAGAACCGATCGCAAGTGCTTTCAGGAAATCCCGCCTGGAGATTCCATCCGGCTGGCGAGGCAATTTCGATGACATGTATTTCTCCTTCCTTGATGCTGTTCTCAATTGTCTGGTCATGGCTCAAAATATATTGATAATTCGTTGTTACATAAATCCAACACACCTGACCAGGTCTTATACACATATTTTCGTAGTAGATTCAGATAAAACGAAGAACGAACTATCACTTCTAAAACTGGGATTTCAAATTGCAGTCCCGCCCTCTTTCATTATAGGGATTTCCCCTCAAAATTCAATCGCCACTCAACAGCCTGCCGTCTGACCCGATATGTCCCGGTTGCTCTTCACCAGGATTGTCAGGGTCGTATCCGTTGGTTAAACCCCTAAGGCGGGATTCTGTTGGGCGCATTCTACACCTTGATAAATACTTGATTGTTATAGTTCCAATCATAATTTCCGTGGACACAAAACTGCATGATCTCCGTATCTTGTCGGAAATGTAATTCTACAGGAAACGATATCAACTCAAATATATTATCTGCCAACCATCTCATGGGCATATAGGGCCAGAATAAGGATGTATACAGGCATTTGTTGATCTCGTCATACTTAATGATCCATTCCTCAGCTTCCGCTCCATTCTGCCATCGATACGTGCCCAGGTATTTCTTCATATCACCCGAATGAGGTTCCATTAGTCCGTGCTCTAAACCCAAAAGGGCGCTGATTTCCTGCACATACTGATCCCATTGTTCTTCACTTGTGTCTATTTTGATCTTTGAGCATGGTAAGCCATCAAATATCTCCCTCATCTTTATCTGTTCATAATCAATGGCGGCAAACATGCTGTTTTCATTTATATATACATGGTCTTTAAAATACACAT
>JBLNAU010000051.1:0-2673 GCA_050259515.1 Syntrophothermus sp. | reverse complement strand
TCCACTTTGAATGGAACATCTTCCAGGGAGGACTTCAATGCGGAGGCCGTCTGTTTCAACATCTTGAAACGGCGTGCGATCAGATCATACGCGCCACGGCCGGTCACCGCCTCGATGCGGCGTACACCGGCGGCTGCAGAACCTTCACTCACAATGAGAAACGCTCCAATATCTGACGTTCGATCGAGGTGGGTGCCTCCGCACAATTCGTAGGAATACTTCGGCAGTTTTTCCATCACTGCCATCGGATGGGCAACTGCATCCTCATCCTCCAGCAGCGCGGGAACGTTGACCGGCTCAAATATCGTGATTGTCCTCACGGTCTCGCCATACTTCTCGCCGAACAAAGCCATCGCGCCTTCCTGGATCGCGTCCTCACGAGACCTCAGGCGCGGGACGACTTCCATATCCGCGGCGATTGCATCATTGACGATTCGCTCGACGCGCTCGATCTGCTCGGGGGTCATCGCTTCGGGATGATTGAAGTCGAAGCGCAGGCGATCCGGTGCGACCAGGGAGCCAGCCTGGCGGGCATGCTCGCCCAGCACCTGGTGCAGAGCCGCGTGGAGCAAGTGGGTTGCCGTGTGATTGCGCATGATATCGTGACGGCGGGCCATATCCACTTCGGCCAGGGCCAGGTCACCCACCTGGGGCTGTCCCGATACCACCTCGCCAATATGAACGATGACACCCGCCGAGGCGCGGCGCACATCGGTCACTTCGATCTCCCATTCATTCGACCCCAGCGACCGGATGTATCCTTCATCATTGACCTGTCCGCCGGACTCGATGTAGAAGCCGGTCTTGGGAAGAATTACCTCCACCTGGTCCCCGAACGAAGCAGAGCTGACATTCTGGCCACCCACGACTAACGCCAGCACTTCGCCCTGCACCTGGGGACTGGTGTAGGGATCGTATTCCACTCCATGATCACCCAGCTTCTTTTTCTTTTGCAGGTCCTTGAGGATGCCCGCGTAGAATTCCGCGTCCTCGCCGCCCATCTTGCCAATGGCTTTTCCACCGCCGGATGCGAGGCTGTGTTCCTCCCGGGCGGCCTTGAAGCCTTCCTCGTCCACATCCAGGCCCTGTTCGCGGGCGATGTCACGCGATATCTCGAAGGGCAGGCCATAGGTCGCGTACAAGTCAAAGGCACGATGGCCGTCGAGGACGGTCTGGCTGGAGGCGCGCAGTTCTGCGAGCAGATTCTCCAGGTGAGCCGTACCCGACTCGATGGTCCGCGCGAAGCGGAGCTCCTCCCGGGTAAGGTTGTCCAGGATCGCGCCACTGTTCTTTTTAAGCTCAGGATAGAAATCTCCATACTCGGCAATGACCGCCTCTGCAACCTTCGCCAGGAACGGCTCGTGCAGCCCGATCTTGGTACCAAAGCGGGCCGCGCGGCGGATGATCATACGCGTGATGTAATTGCGTCCAGCATTCCCCGGAACGACTCCATCTGCAATCAGGAATGCCGCAGAACGGGCATGATCTGCAATAACCCGGTAGGGAGTAAAGTTTTCATACATCTGTTCCCGGCTCACCCCTGTCAGGGAGGACAGCACATCCAGCGTACCGGCGAAGAGATCGGTCTTGTAATTCGAGTCGACCCCCTGCAGCACGGAGACAAGCCGCTCGAACCCCATCCCCGTATCCACGTGCCGGGCGGGAAGAGGCTCGAGACGTCCATCCGGGAACAGGTTGTACTGGATAAACACGTTGTTCCAGAGCTCGAGGAAGCGCGTACATTCGCCGTTCACACCGCAGAGATGATCGGTGCCGCGTAAATTGTCATGCTCTTCGCCAAGATCGATATGGATTTCAGAGCAGGGTCCACAGGGACCCGTCTCTGCCATTTGCCAGAAGTTTTCCTTGCGGCCAAAGAATAACAGGTGCGAAGGATCAAAGCCTGGCTGTTCCTTCCAGACATCACCCGCTTCATCGTCCCGTGGGATATTTCCTTTGTCATCTTCGAAGCAGGTTGCATACAGTTTGTCCTTCGGCAGGTTCCATACATCTGTGAGGAGCTGCCAGGACCAGGCAATGGCTTCCTTTTTGTAGTAATCGCCAAATGACCAGTTGCCAAGCATCTCGAAGAAAGTGTGGTGGGTATCGTCGCGTCCCACATCGTCGAGGTCGTTGTGCTTGCCAGCCACGCGCATACATTTCTGGGAATCGACTGCGCGGGTGTACGGGCGCGTATCCGTTCCCAGGAAGATATCCTTAAACTGGACCATGCCCGAGTTGGTGAAAAGAAGCGTTGAATCTCCTCCCGGGACAAGCGACATGGACGGCACAGCCGTATGCCCGTGCTCTACGAAGAAATCAATGAATGTCTGGCGAATCTCATTGCCTGTCAATTTTTTGGTCATTCGTACTCCGAAAGATATTTAGTGGCGGAATTATACCAACGATGCATGGTGAAGACGATGGATAGAAAAAGTCCCGAACCTGTTGGAGATTCGGGACTTGGAAAACCAGTCAAGTCTTACGCCGTTACAGGTTCAAAGAGCAGTCCCAGAATCTGGGCTGCGCAGGAAGCCAGGGCAGCGGCATGAGGATGAGTGGTCACAAACAGATGTTTCCGTTCCATAGACAGTTATTATAACATCTGCCGGAGGGATATTTAAAAATTAATTTTCAGCGGACTTTAATCTTAAAGAAAGGATTTCAATTTCT
>JBLNAU010000050.1:0-2850 GCA_050259515.1 Syntrophothermus sp. | reverse complement strand
ACGATCCGGCGCATCGTGCTCAAGGAGGCATTGCCCGGGATTCTGACAGGCGTCATTCTGGGCCTGGAACGTGCTGCGGGCGAGACGGCCCCGATCCTGTTCACCGGCGCGGTGTTCTTCCTGCCTTCCCTGCCCAAGTCTATTTTCGACCCCACCATGGCACTGCCCTACCATCTTTTTGTGATTTCCACCCAGATCCCCGAGATGCCGGTGAGCATTCAGTATGGCACGGCACTGGTGCTGCTCTTCTTCGTATTGACCCTGAACCTGGTCGCAACAGTGATCCGCTCCAGAGCCAGGGCAAAGCGGCAATGGTAGGAAAGCCAGGGCTTGGGTAATACTCAAATGGAAAAAGTTGTCATAGAAAACCTGTCCGTCCAATACGCAGATGGAACCGAATCCTTGCGCGAGGTCAGCCTTGGCATCCAAGAAAAAGCGATCACCGTCCTCTTCGGCCCGGCGGGAGGTGGGAAATCCACATTGCTGCGCTGCCTCAACCGCCTGAACGATCTGACGGAGGTCAAAGCCGTTTCCGGCCGGATCCTGTTCGACGGACAGGATATTCTTGATTCCAGGGTGGATGTGATTGCTCTGCGCAGAAGAGTGGGCATGGTGTTTGCACGCCCGGTCGTTCTGCCGATGAGCATCCGGGAAAATCTCACCTATGGATTGACCCTGGCAGGTGAAAAACGCCGTGTCAAACTGGACGAAGCGGTCGAGCGCAGCCTCAAGCTGGCAGCCATCTGGGAGGAGGTCAAGGATCGACTGGATACTCCTGCCATTGCTCTCTCAGGTGGACAGCAGCAGCGCATCTGCCTGGCACGCGTCCTGGCCCTGCAGCCTGAGATCATTTTGCTGGATGAGCCAACCTCCGGTCTTGACCCAATTTCCACCGGCAAAGTCGAAGCTGCGCTACAGGAGCTCAAAAAGGATTACACGATTGTCCTTGTGCCTCATTCCGTGCAGCAGGCAGGCCGCACTGCTGATTATGCAGCCTTTTTCCTGCAGGGTGAGCTGGTGGAATACGGGGAAGGCAAATCATTATTTACAGCCCCGAGAGATAAGCGGACGGAGGACTATATTACGGGAAGGTTTGGATAGTACACCGCTTCCTCTTTCCGCGCACCAGGAGTTTCATGAACAATCCCTACGACATATTATTCGAAACGGTTCGGATCGGTCCGGTGACTGCTCCGAACCGTTTTTATCAGGTGCCCCACTGCAACGGTTTTGGCTACCGCATGCCCCAGGGGCTGGCAACGATGCGCGGCATCAAGGCCGAGGGCGGCTGGGGTGTGGTCTGTACCGAAGAGGTCGAGATCCATCACTCCAGCGACCTGGCACCCTACTTCGAAGGAAGGTTGTGGGACGACGATGATATCCCCGCCCTGGCGTTGATGGCGGAGGCGGTCCACAGGCATGGATCCCTGGCAGGGATCGAGCTGGTCTACAACGGATATGATGCCTCAAATCTGTATTCACGCGTGCCTTCCCTTGCCCCCAGCTCGATGGGAACGATCGGCGCATCAGGCTACGAACCGGTCCAGACCCGCCGCATGGATAAGGAGGACATCCGCAATCTGCGCAAGTGGCACCGGGACGCAGCGCTGCGTGCCAAACGGGCCGGGTTCGATATCGTCTATTGCTACGCAGCGCATGCGATGACCGTCCCCATCCAGTTCATCCTCAAGCGCTATAACGACCGTACGGATGAATATGGCGGCAGCCTGGAAAACCGGGTGCGCCTGTTTCGAGAGCTGATCGAGGATACCCGGGAAGCCGTTGGCGATACCTGCGCGGTAGCCGTCCGATTTGCCGTGGACGAGCTTTTGGGGGAGGAAGGAATCACCCACCAGGGCGAAGGCTATGACGTGGTGGCCATGCTCGCCGAGCTTCCCGACCTGTGGGATGTAAACATCAGCAACTGGCCGAATGACTCGATCACCTCCCGCTTTGGCGGCGAGGGACATCAGGAAAGATACATCTCCTTCGTCAAGGGATTGACGAGCAAACCAGTGGTCGGAGTCGGACGTTATACCTCTCCGGATTCCATGGTCTCTGCGATCAGGCGCGGCATCATGGACTTGGTCGGGGCAGCGCGTCCTTCGATCGCCGATCCATTTTTGCCGCAGAAGATCAAGGAGGGCCGGGTCGAGGATATCCGGGAATGCATTGGCTGCAACATCTGCGTGACGGGGGATACGCGCTATGTTCCCATCCGCTGCACGCAGAACCCAACCATGGGCGAGGAATGGCGGCGTGACTGGCACCCGGAGATCATTTCGCCAGGGAAGAGTAACAGGGAAATCATGATCATCGGAGCGGGGCCCGCGGGATTGGAAGCGGCAAGAGCGCTCGGTCAGCGCGGCTACGAGGTGAGCCTGCTCGAAGCGCGCAAAGAGGTGGGCGGGCGTGTGCTTCGCGAATCCGCTCTGCCGGGGCTCAACGAGTGGCGCCGCGTCCTGGACTGGCGGCTGACCCAGATCCGAAAGATGAAAAATGTGGCGGTCTATCCATCCAGCCCGATGAGCACGGAGGAGATCCTGGAGAGCGGGGCGCGGGATCTCCTCATCGCCACAGGCGCGGCATGGCGGCGGGATGGCATGGGCCGCACCCTGCGCAAGCCCATCCCGGGAAATGAATTGCAGAATGTATTCAGCCCGGATGATTTGATGGATAAAAATATGGAGTCCAGGAGCAGGCTGCTTGAGTTTCAAGAACTCCATAACGTAGTGGTGTACGACGACGATCACTACTACATGGGTGGCCTGCTTGCGGAATTGCTTGCGGCCAATGGCTGCAGTGTCTCCCTGGTCACACCCGCGCCACTGGTTTCTTTTTGGTCCCAAT
>JBLNAU010000049.1:0-6148 GCA_050259515.1 Syntrophothermus sp. | reverse complement strand
AGAATGGAGTTGTGCCCGAAGATCTGCTGGGCGGCAAGTATGGTCATCGCCTGCACTTCTGGGACATGCGCAAGCGGCGCAAAATCCAAAGCGTCGATCTCGGCGCGGAACAGCAGATGGTTCTGGAGTTGCGTCCCGCCCACGACCCGCGCAAGACGTATGGCTTTGCCGGTGTGGTCATAAGCCTGAAAGATTTGTCGGCCAATATCTTTACCTGGTACAAGGAAAATGGAAAATGGGCAGCCAGGAAGACCATCACGATCCCTGCCCAACCGGCAAGTGAAGAGGAACTGCCGCCCTTGCTCAAGGGATTCAAAGCCGTGCCGCCATTGGTGACAGATCTAAACCTGTCACTGGACGACCGTTTCCTGTATGTCTCCTGCTGGGGAACCGGTGAATTTCACCAATACGATGTTTCCGATCCCTTCGAGCCAAAGCTCGTGGGTAAGATCGAGATCGGCGGTATCGCCCGCAAAAAGGGACATCCCCAGCATGAGGGTCAGTTGCTCGGCGGCCCACAGATGGTCGAGATCAGCCGCGACGCTAAACGCGTCTACGTGACGAATGGCTTGTACAGCACGTGGGATGACCAGTTCTATCCCGACCTGCTCGAGGGCTGGATGGTCCATGTCAACGCCGATCCGAACGGCGGAATGGAGCTGGATCCGGATTTCTTCGTCGAGACCGGCGAAATGCGTTTGCACCAGGTGAGATTGGAGGGAGGCGATGCTTCCACAGATTCTTTCTGCTATCCCTCGTGAGTCCCTGGCACCCATCGTCACCATGATGGCTTTTGGAGCCTACCATGGGTTGAACCCGGGGATGGGCTGGCTGTTTGCTCTGTCCGTAGGGCTGCAAAACCGCAGCGACCGGGCGATATGGCGCTCTCTCTTTCCCATTGCGGCGGGCCATGCCTCTTCGTTGGCACTTGTGGCAATGCTGGTATTTGTCAGCGCTCATTACATCTCGACTCCGATGCTGGAGATCACCACGGCGCTGATCCTGATCGGCTTTGGCATCTACAAGCTCTTCAACTATTATCGTCACCCGCGCTGGGTCGGCATGCAGGTTGGGATGCGCGACCTGACCTGGTGGTCCTTCCTGATGTCAACAGCGCACGGCGCGGGGCTGATGATCGCTCCCCTGATTTTGACGATGGCTCTGCCCTGCGTCGACGCAGACACGTCTTCCATGGTGATGGCTGGAGATCACGCTCACATGGCAATGGCTTCTGCCAATGTAGCCATGGGCGCCGACCTGGGGATCGTTCTGGGACTGCTCATGCACACGCTGGCAATGCTGGCGGTCATGGCGCTGGTTGCCTGGTTTGTGTACAAACGGTTCGGGCTCAAGATCCTGCGCAGTCACTGGATCAACTTCGATCTGATCTGGGCCGCTGCCTTGATCATCGCAGGAGCGGTCGCCTTACTGGGAAGCGTTGGCTCCTCATAAGCTTAATGGCATCCAGGTAAAAAAACCTGGATGCCATTTTTTTCAGATTTGATGCATCCGGACGGGTTTAATCATATAATTCGTATATGGGTACAAAAACTCCTATACGCGTTCTTGTTGTGGACGATCACCGCCATATCCACGAAGTCATCACCAGAGTACTGATCGGGATATCGGATATCTCGATCGTCGGTCAGGCCGCCAATGGAGCAGAGGCCATCAGGCTTTGTGAAGAGATCCAGCCTGATCTGATCCTCATGGACGTAGTCATGCCGGTGATGGACGGGATGCAGGCAACCGAGCGCATCCGCGGGAAATATCCGGATCTCAAAATATTGGTGCTTTCCAGTTTTCAGGATCATGAAAGTGTTTATCAGTTGCTGCGGGGGGGTGCAACCGGCTACATCACAAAGGATGCCCTGGCAAATGACTTGGTGAATGTCATCCGCACTACCATGCAGGGCAAAGCTGTGTTTTCCCCGAATGTCATCGAAAAGTTGCTGGCTCCAGATGCGGCTCCTCCAGCGACCGAAAAATTCAACCTCACGGATCGTGAGCTTGAGATCCTTGTTGCCATGGCAGATGGGCTTACTTTGCAGCAGATCGCATTGAAATTTTCGATTGCTTTGACCACGGTGAAATATCATTCCGCCAATATTTTTAGAAAATTGGGGGCGCAGAATCGATCCGAGGCCCTGGTGGTGGCATTGAAAAATAACCTGATTTGAATCCGTCCAGTTTTCACGGAGCGCGCGGAACACTGTACTTAAGCATAGGGGGCGATCCTAGCCATATCGCGTAGAATGAAACAAAAAGATTGTTGATTGGATGGTGGCGTCTGGCCATTTCCATCACAAGCGCCCAGGCCAGAAAAGTGAGGAGCGGTTGAAGTGGCAAAACGATCATCTGGTGCAGTGAGGAAAGAAAATAGAACTCCCATAACAAACTTAACTGACGATGCATCTGAAAACACGCGCCTCCTGGAGGAGAACCGGCGTCTCCTCCAAATGTTGGAAGAGCAGGAGGCTGCGCTTGCCATCCTTGAAAGTGTAGAGGAAGGGCTTGCCTCACGGCTTGCGGTGCAGGCGATCTATGATCTGGTAGGTGACAAGCTCCGTGGGATTTTTCATGGCAGCGACGTGGAGATTCGAATCTACGACTCCAGGACAAATCTGATTCACTTTCCCTATTTCACGGATAATAAAAAGCGTGTTGTGGTAGATCCCATACCCCTGACAGATCTCGGAATGAGCTCTTATGTCTTACGCACTGGTGAAACGGTGGTGATTAACGAAAACTTGACGCAGGAGATCGAGAAGTATGGCTCGAAAATGTTGCCCGGCGGCCATCCTGCAAAATCAGTAGCCTTCGTGCCTCTGGTGGTCAGAAATCAGGCACGCGGTCTCATTGCCTTGGGCAATATCGAGCGCGAACATGCCTTTAGCGAATCGGATGTGCGCTTGCTACAAATCCTTGCAAACAGCATGAGCACCGCGCTTGAAAATGCTCGCTTGTTTGATGAGACACAAGGTCTGCTCCAGAAGACCGAACAGCGTGCCGCCGAACTAGCGATCGTCAACAGTGTGCAGGAAGGTCTGGCGTCCAAGCTTGATATGCAGGCCATTTACGATCTGGTGGGGGATAAAATCCGAGCACTATTCAGCGCACAATCCGTTTGGATTCTGACCTTTGACCCCGTTGGCAGAACTCGCCGGGTCCGCTATAGCTTTGAAAATGGACAGCGATACTACACTTCCGATCTGCTTCCCTTTAACAAGCTGACAGAATATCTGATCGCAACGAAACAGACCCTTGTCATCAATCAGGATGCAGATGCCCGAATTGCTGAATTCAATATGTCCTCCGTTGCGAATACAGAAAGGTTCAAATCGGCGATCTTTGTGCCCCTCATGACTGATGGGGAAGTGAAAGGATTCATCAGCCTTCAGAACATCGAAAAGGAAAACGCCTTCTCCGAGTTGGATATCAGTTTGCTGTCTGCGCTTGCCTCCTCGATGAGTGTTGCCCTGGAAAACGCCCGGCTCTTTGATGAGACCCAGCGTTTGCTCAAAGAGACTGAACAACGCAATGTTGAGCTGGCCATCATCAACAGTGTGCAGCAAAGCCTGGCCTCCAAACTGGATATGCAGGCCGTGTACGATCTGGTGGGAGATAAGATCTGCGATCTGCTCAATGCAAAATCTGTTTGGATCATCACGTTTGACCCGGCTACCCGGACGCGGCGTGTCAGATACAGCTTTGAGGATGGGCAACGGTACTACATTTCGGAGGTGTTCCCTTACAACAAATTGGCGGAGCACCTGATCGCAACCAAAAAGCCGCTGGTGATCAACCAGAATTTCGCAGAAGCCATAGAGAAATTTGAGATGGTAAATATCGCTGGTACGCAGGACCAGGTCAAATCAATTGTCTATATCCCGATCATGGCCGGGGAGGAGGTGAATGGGTTCATCAGTCTCCCGAACAAGGAACGCGAAAACGCCTTCTCGGAGGGGGATGTCAATTTGTTATCGACCTTTGCCTTCGCCATGAGCATTGCCCTGGAAAATATTCGTCTATTCGATGAGACGCGGCGGCTGCTGAAGGAGACCGAACAACGGGCTGCCGAGCTTGCCATCGTAAATAGCGTGCAGGAAGGTTTGGCCTCCAAGCTGGATATGCAGGCCATTTATGAATTAGTGGGCGATAAGATGCAGGAAATTTTTGATGCACAGAGCCTGTTGATCGTTACCTTCGATCACGCGAATGAGTTGGCGCAAGTCACCTACAATCGTGAGAAGGGAGTGCGTTATTATTCAGAGCCCTACCCATTTACCGGGCTTCACCGCTATCTGATACAGTCCAGGAAAACAATGGTCATCAATGAAAATTCATTGGAGTGGCAGGCCAGGCTTGGAATGATCTTACTTCCAGGAACCGAGCCACCCAAATCGATGATCTTTGTGCCTCTTACCTCGGGATATCGCGTCAGTGGAGTCATCTCATTGCAGAACCTTGAACGCGAACATGCCTTCTCTGACATGGATGTTCGACTGTTGGAAACGCTTGCCTCCTCCATGAGTGTCGCTCTCGAAAATGCCAGTCTGTTTGATGAGACCCAGCGTCTTTTTCTGGAGGCACAGGAGGCCCGCACGGCCGCGGAACAAGCGAACCAGGCAAAGAGCGCCTTTCTCTCGAGCATGAGCCATGAACTGCGAACTCCTTTGAATGCCATCATTAACTTTGTGGAGATGGTCGCGAGAGGCATGATCGGCCCGGTGAATCAAGAACAGGTGGAATTGCTGGATCAGGCGCTGTACAGCTCCAAACATCTCCTCAACCTGATCAATGACGTACTGGATATTAGTAAGATCCAGGCTGGGCAGCTGACCCTGTTTATCGAAGATGAAGTGAGTGTGCACGTAGAGGTGGAAGCAACACTAAGCATTGTCGGTGGTCTTTTGCAGGAGAAGGGCTTGCAGTTAATTCGGGATATTGACCCCCACCTTCCGATGATTTCCTGTGATCGTCGGCGGCTGCGTCAGGTGCTTTTAAATCTAATGAGTAATGCGATCAAATTCACAAACGAAGGCACAGTCACGATGAGTGTAAAGCATCAGGGACAGGAAGTGTTATTTGCCGTGATCGATACGGGACCTGGCATCCCGCCCGACAAACAAAATTTAATCTTCGAGCCATTCATCCAGACAGAAAATGGTGTCAGGCAGGTTCAAGGATCAGGACTCGGCCTGCCCATCTCGCGCAGTCTGATCCGGGCTCACGGCGGCGAGCTGTGGGTCGAGAGCGAGCGCGGAGAAGGATCTGCTTTCTTCTTTACCCTTCCGGTAGATCGAAGGAGTAAGCCATGATGAATATAGATTACCTTCTTTGCGTGGAAGACGACCCCTCCAACCGCCTGGTGATGAAGCTGTTGGTCGAAAAAACTCTCAATGCCAGAAATTATGTCATCTTTGAGGATAGCACGGACTTTATGTCAAGAGTGCGGAATCTTCCCAGGCACCCCGACATTATCCTGCTGGATATTCATGTTTCTCCATTTAACGGATTTCAAATGCTGCAAATGCTTCGCGAGGATTCTGTTTACTTCGATACAAAAGTTGTTGCATTGACTGCCAGCGTGATGAACGAGGAAGTCGAGCGATTGCGCAAGAGTGGTTTTGACGGTGCGATTGGCAAACCGATCTCTCTTTCTGCCTTTCCCGTCGTAATTGAGCGCATTATGAACGGGGAGAGCATCTGGCAGGTGTAGCATTGATCCAGGATGCAAATTTGCGGTACAACTCACGACGTGCAAACAAATTTTATTTTCAAAAATTTCCAGTGGGGTTTCAGATCTGAAATAATCAAGTAGATAAACAGATAAGCAATTTCATCCAGCAAGATTCAGAAGTCATTGGTATTCCAGGATGCCGATGGCTTTTTGTTTTACAGTGCAACTCCCTAGGAGTCAGAAGCTGCAATGCTACAGGATTTGCAGGCCCTCAAGGCCAATAGTCTTGCCGTGATCGATCAATATATCCGCCAGGTCGAGGACAATCTGGAAAATCTGGCCGATGCCGCAGCTACTGTGGGAGCGGAGATCAAATCCACCCGCCGCAAGCTGCAGGAACAGGAACAAAAAGCCAAAGTCCTGGATCGGGCCGTCGATGCCTTCCTGACCGAAAGCAACGAGACG
>JBLNAU010000048.1:0-3819 GCA_050259515.1 Syntrophothermus sp. | reverse complement strand
GCCTCTTCCTCGGACAGCTTTTCCCGGTAGGACCGGTCGGAGGTCAGCGCGTCGAACACGTCGATCACGGCGAATATGCGGGCCAGCAGGGGGATTTCCACGCCGGCCCGGTGTTCCGGGTAACCGGAACCATCCCACCGCTCCTGGTGAAACTTGATCACCGGTAGAACATCGTGGAGAAAGGGGATTTGCTCGATAATTTGCGCCCCTGTTTCCGGGTGCTTGCGCATATCCTTCCACTCGTCATCATCGAGTGGGCCGGGTTTGAGCAGCACCGCATCCGGCACACCGATCTTGCCGATGTCATGCAGCAGCGCGCCCAACTCCAGGGCCTTCAGGTCGCTGCGCAAGAGGCCCATCTCGCTGCCGAAAATGCTTCCAAATGCGCGCGACAGGTGCTGCACGCGCTCGACGTGTTCTTCCGTCTCTTTATGGCGGGCGTCCAGCGCGCGCGTGAGTACGGTTAGAGTTTGCTCGTATGATTTTTGCAGCTCCTTATTCCGCTGCTCCAGCTCGATGGCCTTTTTCCTGTCTTCCTCATTGAAAATTAGCCGCTCCAACGCGATCACAGCCTGGTTGATCAGTACGTTGATTTCTTCATGGGGCCGGTTTGGAGCTTCATCGTCTTCCTCAAGTTCCAACCACAGCGCGCCATAACAGCGCCGCCGGGTCTGGAGGGGCAGGACCATGTACGAAGCCTGCTCCGATTCGGCCAGGTAGATCGTCTGGCGGCTGACCATGGCCTGATGGATCAGGTCATTTGGATGAACCATGTTGTAATCATCGATGGGGAAGAAGACTTCCGCCTCTTTGTGCCCATCCGGCGCAAAAAGGATTAATCCGCTCCGCCGGGCCTGGAGCATGTGAAAGGCGGTATTGGCGATGATCCAGACGGCTTCGGTTAGATTTTCAGCCTTTTCGATTTTCAGAATCAGGTTGGACAGCAGTTGGGTCGATTGGTAGTTCCGGCGCAGCTCATCATACAGATAGCAGCTTTCGAGGTGGGCCGCAGCCTGGCTTGCCAGCCTTTCCGCCAGGAAAACGTCGCTGTCTGAGAAAGCTTCTTCGCCGATTTTACCGAATGCCAGCAGTATTCCGTTGGGCGTGCCGGTGATTCGAATGGGGCTTGCCAGCAGCGAGGCCAGCTGAGGCCGGTCTATCTCGATCTGCGCGGTGCGTGGGTCGCTGCGAAGGTCGCGCAAGCGGAACGTATAAGGCACGAGGAGTGCCTGCTCCAGGAAGGCGATGGCACCGTTTTGGAAAGATTCGTAGATCAACGGGGCCTGACCAGACCCACGTACCATCCAGTGCTGCTGGCGCATGGCTGCCACCAGCACATATGCCGCGTTCAGCGTGCGGCGCGCCTTGCTGGCGATCATTTCCATCAGGCTGCCGGCTTCCTGGACAGCTGAAAAAGAGGTGATCGCGTCGATAAATTCCTTTAGATCATCGCTTTGCCGGGTGTATTCCCAACTAAATGCAAGCCGGGCAGCAACACTTTCGACAAAGGGCGTATCGATTGGCCGGAAAGCCTGCTCTTTGATGTCGGCCAGCAGCACCAGGCCTGTGGGGCTGCTGTGCGCGCCTTCTTTTTCTCTGGCGCTATCTGGCCGGTGCATTGGCGCGACCAGCAGCGACGGAAAACGGCTTCCGTTCCACTCAAGTGCCTGGGGGTCGTCCGGTAGATCAAAGGTGGAGACGGCGCGCCGCCGGTTCCTGGCTTCGCGGAAAATGGGCATCGCCAGGTCTGGCTGGAAGCTGCCCGGGACGGTGAGCGCATAAGGCCCAGCCGCCGCCAGCACGCGGAAACGCTTTTCAGAAGGTTGGTACTGGAGAATGCAGGCCAGGCCGCAGTTGACCTGGTTTTGGATAAAGTCGGCCACCTTCTGAGCAGCTATCTCTACATCCGGCAGGGAGTTGAGCGTGTGATACAGCGCGTCGAAAGCGGTCAGCCGCTGGACAAGCGTGTTTTCTTCGGCCAGCTGTTTTTCAAGTTCCTGGTTTTTTTTGAGCAGCTCCGCAGCTGTGGCAGGGAGCGGCTCGCGCGTGGAGCAGGGGCGCGAAACATCCCCTGCGTCGTTTGACCGGTTGGCGCAGAAAATACTATTCCCGCTCGACGAATCAAAAAGATTGGCAGCAGAATCAGCCATTTCGTCGGAAGATTCGGAATCTGGTTTCATATTTTCTTACCAATGCTATCTCTGAGTACAAGAACCTGTCCCCCACACTTCTGCTGGATTGCCTGCTAGGCTGATCCTGTGTGAATCAGGGAATAAATTTTTGCCGGGCAAACACAGCGGGAAATGCAATCTATTCCTATTGTATCAAAAAACGCATCAAATTTACTTTCGAACTTGCTTTTATACGGAAATTTTACTCGCTGTAGATCGTATAGCTTTCACAGGTAGGCGGTTTTGATTCTCTGTTATAATTTGTTTACCGAAGCGAATCTCCTGGGAGGGGCCGGAACACGCATGAAAGAGTACTTTACATTAGCAGAAATTGATCAGGCTGTTGAAGCAGTTCGGTCGCGCACGCAGCAGAAACCGAAAGTAGGCTTAATCCTCGGATCAGGCCTTGGCGGGTTGGCCGACCTGATCGAGCAGCCGGACATCATCACATATCAGGAGATTCCCTTTTGGCCGCAGTCAACGGTGGAGGGGCACCAGGGGCGCCTGGTGATAGGCCAGCTCAAGGGGACGACGGTTATGGTGCTGCAGGGGCGCGTGCACTTTTACGAGGGCTATTCCATGCAGGAGGTGGCTCTGCCGGTGCGCGTAATGAATCGCCTTGGTTTGGAAACACTGATTGTGACCAACGCAGCCGGGGCAATCAACCCCGATTACGATCCCGGTGATGTGATGCTGATTACGGATCATATCAGCCTGTTTACGATGACCGGTTTTAACCCGCTGCGTGGGCTGAACCTGGATGAGTTCGGCGTGCGCTTCCCGGATATGAGCCAGGCGTATGACCGCGATTTGATGAAGGTCGCCCGCGAGGAAGCGGCAAAAAACAGTGTTGTCCTGCGGGAAGGCGTGTATGTCGGCCTTTCAGGCCCTTCCTTCGAAACCCCCGCGGACCTGCGCTTCTTGCGCGCCATCGGTGCTGACGCGGTTGGAATGTCGACCGTCCCTGAAGTGATTGTGGCCCGGCACGGTGGAATGCGAGTGCTCGGACTTTCGGGCATCAGCAATAAAGCAAACCTGGATGGCAGTACGCCCACGACTCACGCGGAAGTGCTTGAGGCGGGCCGGGTGATCGTGCCCAAACTGCGTGCGATTATCGAGGGTGTGCTTAACCAGTTTTAAGGACCGGCTGCAATATACTGCCGCTCTATACTTGCGGGGCCTCCCGCGATAAAAGAAAAAGGAAAGGATACGGACTGATCGAAAGCTATGGAAGAGCTTCTTCCTTTCCTGCAAAAGAACGAAGTCTGGATTTACGTATTTCTGGGAGTGATCGCTATTTTCCCTTTCAGGCAGCTGTTGTTAGCCTGGAAGGATTGGCAGGGGACGGTTTTTGGGATTGAGCGCGAGATCGCGCAGCGCCGGTTTTCGGCGGCATTAACCGTTTTGGTACTACTGGTTTTGTTTGTCGTGATGGAGTTCTTTGTTGTCTCGTTTGTAGCCCCGAATTACCCGCAGGTCGCCTCTGTATCAACGCCAACCCTTGACCTGCTGGCAACGCCGACAGTCACCCTATCATCACTGATTGATTCCGCGGCATTGGAATCCACAGCTGCCCCAACACCAACACTGGACACTGCATCGTTAACCGAGGGCTGTGAGGCCGGCAAGATTGAGTGGACTGACCCGG
>JBLNAU010000047.1:0-5209 GCA_050259515.1 Syntrophothermus sp. | reverse complement strand
TGGCGTTCGACAAAATGCGGGCCTGGGCCCAGGCGCATCGCCTGACCGGTAAGCCTCACCGTTTGTTCGGCTATAACAACCCGGATCCCTCGCCCGGCTCGCCGAACTATGGCTACGATGTGTGGATCACGGTCGACGACTCTGTGCAGGCAGATGGGGATGCCCGCATCATTGACTTCCCGGGCGGGCTGTATGCCGTGACGCGCATCGAAGTGAAGAGCCCCTGGGAGGATATTCCCGGGGCCTGGCAGAAGCTGGTCAAATGGATGGAGACCAGCAAATACCATCAGGGCCGCCACCAGTGGCTGGAGGAGCACATCGGTCCGCTGGATGAGTCGGTGAATGAGATCCCCTTCACGCTCGATCTGCATCTGCCGATCGCGGAATAGAAAAATGACAGTCACCTGAAGAGGTGACTGTCATTTTTTAGAAGGCATGCTATTTGCGATGGACAGCATTCCTGCCTGGTCAATCCGCTTCCCTGCATCGGCAAAAGCATCCCACATCACCACCCGGATGCTGTCACCCCGCGACGCATGGTACCCGGTGACCGAGCCGATCTGAACCGGTGTGACCGTGATCGGCTCTCCCCAGCGTTCTGTAAAGCCAAAGTGAGAAGCCTTGGCAACCAGAATTTGATTGCCATCCGGTCTTCCATGCATGGATCCTGTGAGAATTCTCTGTCTATATTATCCCCGGAATAAAAAAAGATCGTAAGAACAAAAATCGGAACGGTGATGATCACCGTTCCGAGTAAATATTTTCCTAAAAGGCTGCCTTGCTCTTACACCACCGCTGCTTCCACCGATTGGATGGGCGGCAGAAAATCCGCCAGCATATCCCAGCTGTCGCCGGAATCTCTACTGTAGAATAACTGCCCGGTATGCGTGCCCACGTAAATGCCCGCATCCTCCAAAGTGTCCGTAGCCATGGCCTCGCGCAGGACAACAAGATGAGCCTTATCAGGCAGACCCTTGGTCATCCGCTCCCACGAGTCGCCGGCGTCCCGGCTGCGCCAGACGGAGAACTTTCCGTCCACGCTCATGCGGTATTCGTCGCTCTCCTCCAGGGCCACATAGATGGTGCGCGGGTCGGTGGGATGGACGGCGATCGGGAAGCCGAAGCGGCTTGGCAGGCGGCCTTCTCCGATGTCGATCCAGTCTTCGCCGCAGTTGTCGCTGCGGTAGACACCGCAGTGATTCTGCTGGAAGAGCACATCCGGGCTCGAGGGGTGCATCGCCATTTTGTGGACGCATTGTCCGAACTCGGGGAATTTGTTGGGCATGAAATCGGCGCGCACGTTTTTGTTATACGGCGCCCAGGTCTGTCCGCCGTCGTCGGTACGGTAGCAGCCTGCGGCAGAGACGGCGATATACATCCGGTTCAGGTCTCTGGGGTCGAGCAGGATGGTGTGCAGGGTAAGTCCGCCGGCGCCCGGATTCCACTGGCCGCGCTGGGGATGGTCGTACAGGCTCTCGTTCAGGGTCCAGGTCTCGCCGCGGTCGCGGGAGACAAAGAAGCTGGCAGGCTGTGCGCCGGCATACAGCACGCCCGGCTCGTTCTCGCGCCCGGGCTTGATATTCCAGACCTTGATCATTTTCTCCGGGATCTCCTTGACGCTCTCACCACCCTCGGAGCGGAACGCTTCCTCCACCGTACTGGCAGGGCGGCCGGACTTCGACCCGCGCGTCAAAAGCGGGACCTGTTTTGCCTGCGTCCAGGTCTTTCCGAAATCGTCCGAATAGTGGGTGGTGGGACCATAGACGAAGTGACTCGTAGCCGCGTGGAGACGCTTGTCCCGGGGGTCGAGCTGCATGTGCATCACGTTCCAGCTTTTGAAATGGATGTCACTGACCTGCCATTTTTTTCTCTTGGGAGTGCTTTCGAAGATGAAACCGCCCTTTTCAGTTCCTACGAAGACCATCACCTTTTTACCCATAACCATCTCCTCTCGGTTGGAAACAGAAAAAATGTTCTAAAATATTCTACCATAATTGGTCTGATTTACACGGTGTCTTAAGGGGCATTTGTGAAAAAGTGTGTATCGACTTTTGAGTTGGAGTACACTTGCCTGATAAAAATATCATCCGGAAGGCTGTTGAAACAAATAGCCTCGCTTCCCAACCCCGGCTTCGGGACTGCCTGCGTTGGGAAGATGGATCTATAAGATTTGCATTGGGAGAACAATATGAAACTACGTCCGTTTGGAAACACAGGCATGTATGTGTCCGAGATCGGTCTCGGGGCCTGGCAACTGGCCAACCCCGATTGGGGCGTCAACGATCGAAAGGAAGCCCGGGAGATCGTGCACAAATCGCTGGAGGCAGGCTGCAACTTCTTCGACACTGCGCCCGGCTACGGCGGAGGAAGAAGCGAAGAGCTGCTCGGCGAGGGGTTGAAGTCCGTGCGCAAGAAGGTCGTTCTCTGTACCAAGTTCGGCCACACGGCCGAAGGGATCTCCGACTTCAGGACGCAGTCCATTCGTCCTTCGTTGGAGGTCAGCATGAAGCGATTGCAGACCGATTACCTCGACATCGTGCTAATGCATAACCCGCCGCGCGAAATGATGGATGGCAGAATCGCATCGCAGTATGAGGAGTTCGAAAAACTAAAGACGGAGGGACTGATCCGGGCGTATGGCGTTTCGCTTGACTGGCGCGCAGAGTTGGAGCTCGTGTTGGATACAACGCGGAGTCAGGCGGCCGAAGTATTCTTTAATGCCTTGTATCAAGAGACGCTGCCTGCCTACCCAAAGGCACAGGCGCAGGGGATGGGCTTGATCATAAAAGTCCCTCTCGATTCGGGCTGGCTTTCGGGCAAATATCGTGCCGGCCACAAATTCGAAGGCGTGCGAAACCGGTGGTCGCCCGAAGTCCTGGCGCGTCGCAGCGACCTTGTGGAAAAGTTTGCCGCCCTCGTGCCCGAAGGGACATCCATGGCGCATGCCGCGCTGCAGTTCGTTCTGGCCCAGCCGCAGGTCTCGACCGTCATCCCCGGTGCCAAGACCGTGGCGCAGGCACTGGACAACTTTGCCGCAGCCGACAAACAGCTCAGCACGGAAGTCATTCAATCCATGTATGATTTGTGGAAGCAGGAGATCGAAGCGGATCCGCTGCCCTGGTAGAAAATGAGACCGCCGCTTTATCAGCGGCGGTTTTTAATATTTTCCTTCGTGCCCCTTTGACTCCTTCGGGGTGAAGATCATTCCCTGTTCATGAACGAATAGGCCATCGTCATCAACCTCCTGTGCATACTATGAAGAAAACGCAGAGTCCTTGATTGTGTATGCCTGTAAACGGCGATCCTGTCTTCATCCACATACACATTCCTGTGGAAGGATTTGGCATTTTTCGAATGGGAGTGAACCCGGAATGCAGCCAGATAGTCGGGGAGAATCACCAGGGGATAGCGGGTATTCAGCCGCAAAAAGTATTCATAATCCAGGGCGTAGTGCAGGTTTTCGTCGAAATCACCCAGATCGTTAAGCAGGCCTGCCCGCCAGAAGGTTGCCGGCTGCGAAATGTAATCGGTGATGAAAAGCAGGGACGGGCGGTGCACGCGCAGCCAGAGATTTTTATAGCGAGTGATGAGCTTGCGCGTCTCGCGGCCGGTCTCGCTAATGATGCGGCATTTGCCGGTCAGCCACATCGTATCCGGATTTTGCATGAAAGTCTTGGCAACTTTTTCAAGTGCGCCTGGCAAAAGCAGATCGTCGGCATTCAGATAGCCAACGATCTCCCCGCTGGCCAGGTGCAGGCCCTTGTTGATGGCGTTCGTCTGGCCCTTGTCTTTTTCACTGACCCATTTCACCCGGTCCGAATACGAGCGCAGGATATCCAGCGTATGATCGGAGGAGCCGCCGTCCATGACGATGTATTCCAGGCCCGGGTAGTTCTGTGAGAGGACAGACCGGATCGTCTCCTCGATGAAGTCCCCCTGGTTGAGAGACGGCGTGACGATGGAGATCTTTGGGTACGGAGATGAATGGATATCGCTCATGGGGACCGGCAATCTGCAGTGGTCGATAAATTATAACGTGGATGTTCTTTTATCTTCTCAGGCGCCCACCGTTTCCCATGAGTCCTGCCATCCACGGGCTGGAGAAATCGAATGCGTCGTTGCGAACCGTTCTGCCAGCCGCACCAGCCTATTCTTTCAATAAAAAATCACCCTGATATAGCAGTCCGTCCAGGATCGTTTTGATCGCCTCTGAGTCCAGCAGCTCCTTCAATTCAAAGGATTTGAGTCTCGTCTGGGTTGTGCGGACGGAGGGTTCCAGGAATTTGCCAAAGGGGAGCGAAGTCTTATAGAGCTGGTAATATAAAAATCTGCGTGCGTTGCGCTGGAACTCGGGCGGGACCGCGATCTCCTCGGCCGCAAGAAACTCCTCCAGCCTGCGTTTGATCTCCTCCACGGTCTGGGGAAAGAAAACCGTCGGGTACTGCGTAAAGCGCGCCCTGCCTGCGCATAACACCGCTGCGCCCATGATCGAAGCTTCCAGGCCGATGGTGGAGTTGTAGACCATGACGAACTTGGACCTCTGGATCAGCTCATAGGAGCTCAAAGTCTCACGCGGACCGACGAAGACAACGTTCGGCTCCCTGTCCGCGCCTCTGCTGCTGACCCAGCCTTCGACGGTCTCGCGGCTGGCCTTGCGGACACGCAGCTCGTCGGGATGGGCGCGGATGACGAACAGCGTATTGCGATGCTGCCGGATCACTTCCAGTGTGAGGTCGAGCCAGTCGAACATATCCTCGAAAACCGTATTGGCGTGCGGCTGGCTGGTGTCGAAGATGACGTTGGTAAAGACCGGCACGATCTGTTTGAACCCGGCGGCCTTCTGTAGAAACGATTCGTCCAGCCCCTTCATGTCCGCCCAGAACTTGATCCCGGCCATGGTGAAGTCACCCTGGAAGCGCTTGGCGAGATAGGCATCCAGCCTGGCATTCTGCTCGTCGTTCAGCTCAAATGTATCCGGGATCTGGATCGGGTAGGCGGTCGCTTCGCCATCGGTGAAAAATGATGTCGCTGGCTGGAGGCCGACTTCATGTGTAACGATGCGCAGGCCGCGTCTTTGGGAAATGTAGCGGGCAATAGCCTCCGGATAGAACTGGCCATTGAAGACTACCACGACGCGCGGCTGGGTCTGGTCGAGGAAGTCCGAAAACTGCCGGGCGATGTTCCAGGCGGACAGGATGTACTCCCGGAG
>JBLNAU010000046.1:0-6635 GCA_050259515.1 Syntrophothermus sp. | reverse complement strand
AGGAAAACGGCCTGGATCCCCGCAACCTTCCAAGTCATCCGCTGTTTGCCTGCATCGGACCCATTACCTGGCAGGCTGCCAAAGAGGCGGGTCTGCCCAACCTGATCGTGGCGAAGGAATACACCACCGATGGCTTGATGGCAGTGTTGAGCCAAATGGAGGTCTCATGACTCTTCTTGAGATAGAAAATCGAAATTCGAAAGTCGATATTCGAAAATCGAAGATCGTTAACCGGCCGCGCCGTTTGCGCACGACTCCTGCCCTTCGTGCGATGGTGAGGGAGACCGAGCTCAACGCAAGCGATTTTATTTATCCCTTGTTCGTGCGGCATGGCGAAGGCCGCAGTGAGATCCGCTCGATGCCGGGCGTGTACCAGCTTTCGGTGCAGGAAGCGGTCCGTGAAGCGGAAGCCGCCGCTAGGTTCGGGGTGAACGCCATTATTTTGTTTGGAATTCCGGCGGGGAAGGATCCGATCGGCTTGGAAAATTTCGCCGAGAACGGAATCGTCCAGCAGGCCATCCGGGCCATCAAAAAGGAAATCCCTGACATGCTGGTTATGACCGACGTCTGTCTTTGTGAATATACCGATCACGGACACTGCGGGATCTTGAATACAGGCGAGCATTTTCACAGCGGCCTTCCTGAAGGCTATGTGCTCAACGATGAGACCCTGGATGTGCTGGCAAAAGTGGCGGTCTCGCATGCCGAGTGCGGTGCAGATATTGTTGCCCCGAGCGGCATGATGGATGGGATGGTGGCAGCCATCCGAGAAGGTCTGGATGTCGCCGGTTATGAGAATCTGCCGATCCTGTCATACGCAGTGAAATATGCCTCGTCGTTCTACGGCCCGTTCCGCGAAGCCGCGGAGGGCGCACCCAAATTTGGTGACCGTAAATCGCACCAGATGGATCCCGCCAATATCCGTGAAGCGCTGCGTGAAGCCGCCATCGATGTGGACGAAGGGGCCGACATGCTGATGGTCAAGCCCGCCCTGGCGTACCTGGATGTGATCCGGGTCGTGAAGGATGCATATCCCGAACTGCCGATGGCTGCCTACAACGTCAGCGGTGAGTACTCGATGATCAAGGCTGCTGCTGCGAACGGCTGGGTGGACGAAGCCAGGGTTACGCTCGAGACACTGACCTCGATCAAGCGAGCCGGCGCAGACGTCATCATTACCTATCACGCCGTGGATGCAGCGAAGTGGTTAAAAGGGTAGAAAGTTCAATCTTTCAACCCTAAATATTTTTACTGGAGATTTCAATGACAACATCGAACCTTACCGAACGTGCTGCTTCCGAACGCGCCTTGCATAATGCCCATATGGTGGTGGCGGATTTCAACCAGGCTCCCTTTACGATCGCCTGGGAAGTGACGCGTGCCTGTGCCTACGCCTGCGTTCACTGTCGCGCCGATGCGATGCACACACCCGACCCGAATGAGCTGAACACCGAGGAAGCGTTGTGCCTGATCGACCGCCTGGCAGACTTTGGCTCGCCCATTTTGATCTTTACCGGTGGCGATCCAATGATGCGCAGGGATCTGTACGACCTGATCTCCTACGCGACTCAAAAAGGACTGCGATGTTCATTGACTCCAACAGCCACGGCACTGCCCACCACGGCCCGGCTTGAAAAGGCGCGCGATGCAGGCATCCGCCGCATTGCCCTGTCGCTCGATGCACCGAGCCCGGAGATCCATGACAGCTTCCGCCAGGTGAAAGGTTCCTGGCAGCGTACCATGGACATCCTGCGCCGCGCCCAGTCGGTCGGGATCAGCGTGCAGGTGAATACGACCGTCGCCCGGCACAATGTGGATATTCTGGACCAGATGATCCCCTTCCTGCAGGAAGTGAATGCCGTGCAATGGTCCCTGTTCTTCCTGGTGCCGACGGGCCGTGCCCAGGCCAGCAACATGATCTCTGCCGAAGAGCATGAGCGTGTTTTCAACTGGCTGTATGACCTGTCCAAGAATGCTCCATTCGATATCAAGTCGACGGCCGCGCCGATGTATCGCCGGGTGGCGATCGAGCGCAGGCGCGCGGAGCAGGGTGCTGACCAACCGGTCACCTTCCAGGGCGCGGGCTTCCAGTATGCGGATGGACTCAACCGCCCGACGCGCGGCGTCAACGACGGGAACGGTTTCCTGTTCATCTCACATGTCGGCGATATCCAGCCTTCGGGATTCTTGCCGATCACCGCCGGCAATGTCCGTACTGACGATGTGGTGGATGTCTATCGCCACTCCCAGCTTTTTACCGATCTGCGCACCCCGGACAAGGTCAAGGGACGCTGCGGTGTCTGTGAATATCGCGATGTGTGCGGCGGTCAGCGTGGACGCGCGTATGGCATCACCGGCGATTACCTGGAATCGGACCCGGCCTGTATTTACGTCCCACATGCAAACTAAAATTTTAGAAGTAAGAGAAAGAATATGCCCGAACAAACTCCAAGAACCCTGAATCATTTTGCGTTGTATGCCTTTACGGATGCATACTGGTGGCTGGATCAGGAAGGGAAAGCTTCATTTCATAAGAACTGGCTTGCAGGCTTGCGCGCTGCAGCCCAGACCGTCGATATTTTTCAGAACACCGACAGCAAAGCCGATGTACTGGTCTGGTGCGCTCTCGAAGCAGGCGACAAGTGCAACACATCCACCTTTTTTGAAAAACTGGCACAGGCAACCACACCCGTCCGGCAATTCATCCGCCCCGTAGATTCACTGTGGGGCTTCACGCGTCCTTCTCAATACACCAAGACCCGCTCCGCCCAGGAGATCGATCCGTTCGCTGAGACACGCATGCGCTACCTGGTCATGTATCCCTTCGCCAAAACGGCCCAGTGGTATTTGATGAGTCGCGAAGCGCGCCAAGGGATGATGAACGAGCACATCCGCATCGGCAAGCAGTACGAAGACATCAAGCAGCTGCTTTTATATTCCTTTGGCTTGCAGGATCAGGAATTTGTGGTCGTTTATGAGACCGAGGATTTGCCTCGATTTTCAGATCTTGTGAACGAGCTGCGCGATACCGAAGCGCGCCGCTACACATCACAGGATACCCCTGTGTACACTGCCATCTATCACCCTGCCGAGGAGACTCTCGCATTATGGAAATGAACGACCGCTTCCTGCGCGCCTGCCGCCGCGAGCCGGTGGATGTGACCCCTGTCTGGTTCATGCGCCAGGCCGGGCGTTACATGCCTGAATACCGCGCCATTCGTGAGAAATATTCGCTGATCGAGATCTGCCAGCACCCCGAGATCGCAGCAGAAGTCACTCTGCAGCCCGTCCGTGCCCTGGGCGTGGACGCGGCTATTTTGTTTGCAGATATTCTTCTGCCCGTGATCCCGCTGGGTCTGGGACTGGAGTTCGCCAAGGGAGAAGGACCGGTGATCGCCTCACCGGTCCGCACCCTTGGGGATGTTAAAGCGATGAGGCTTTTCGACGCTGACACCGATCTTGGCTACGTGATGGAGGCGATCCGCATCCTGCGTGGGGCCTTAAACGGCATCCCTCTGATCGGTTTTTGCGGGGCCCCCTTTACGGTCGCATCCTATATCATCGAAGGCGGCTCGTCGCGTGAATTCCTGCAGACCAAGACCATGATGTATTCCGCGCCTGAAGTTTTCCACGCATTAATGGAGAAGCTTTCAGATGTACTGAGGAATTACCTGGTGGCACAGATACAGGCAGGGGCCCAGGCCGTCCAGGTCTTTGACTCGTGGGTTGGCGCGCTGAGTCCCCAGGATTACGAGGCGTTTGTTCTGCCGTATTCACAGAAGGTGCTCAAAGCTGCGGAAGCCCTGAACGTACCGGTCATCCATTTTGGGACGAACACCACGACTTTGCTCCCGCTGATGAAACGGGCCGGTGGCTCGGTGCTTGGCCTGGATTGGCGCCTGCCGCTCGATGATGGCTGGAAGATCATCGGCTACGACCGCGCCGTTCAGGGAAATCTTGACCCGGCGCTCCTGTTCGCGCCTCTGCCCGAGATCAAGGCCCGCGTTCACGATATTCTCGTGCGCGCGGAAGGCAGGCCCGGTCACATTTTCAATCTCGGTCACGGCATCCTGCAGCATACACCGGTGGAAAACGTCAAAGCAGTGGTGGAGCTGGTCCATGAATATTCCTCCCTGCTCAAGCGGGAAGCCTTAAAGGTACAGGAAGCGGCGTAATGAATTTCATCGGGGTGACTGCCGCGCTTGCGGCATTTCTCAGTGTATGGCTCGGACATGTTGCGGTACGCAGGATCGAATTCGTCTCGCCGACGATCTGGCTGCCAGCCATTCTGTTCGCCACTCTGGGAATGATGATGGAATTCGCATCACTCTCCACAGCATACCGCCCTCTTTCAGCTGCGTTGGGCATCCTTGGCATAACCCTCTTCTTTGATGCCTTCGAATTATCCCGCCAGCAAAAACGCGTCAAAAAGGGACACGCGCCGGCCAACCCCAACAATCGGCGCCATGCCAGATTCCTTGCCGACCCAAACCTGCATGCAACCACACGAGACCTGTTGAAACGCGAGCCTGTCGGCCATCCTTTCCCGGCTGAGGAAGCCTCCACATCTTCCACCCTCTAATTATCTATCTCTACTCCCCATGAATTACTTCGGCCTTCTTACCGGTATTGTCACCCTGCTCGTGATCGGGCTCGGTTTCCCGATCGTCATTCGCGGCGAGCGCCTGCTGGGATATCTATGGTGGCCTTATATGCTCGGTCTGGGTATTTTACTGGTCATGATTTCGATATTCATTCAAACAGACTGGCTCTCCGTTCTCGTCGGTGTGTTGGGCGCTACATTTGCGTGGGGCTCGACAGAATTGAAGGAGCAGGCTGTACGAACTGAACTGGGCTGGTATCCCTTGAATTCCAAGAAGATCAGGCCGCCCTTTGAGAATATGATCAAGAAATGGAAAGCACCTCATCTATGATCGGTTTACTGGTAATGGCCTATGGCGGGCCGGACAATATCGATGAAGTGGAGCCTTATCTCCTGGATGTGCGCGGCTACCGTCCCACTGCGCCTGAAATTATCCATGAGGTCCGCGAGCGCTATCGTAAAATTGGCGGGCGCTCCCCGATCCTGGAGCAGACCCGCGAACAGACCGGTGCTTTGGAAGCTGCACTGAATACGAACGGCCAGCAATTCAAAGCCTTTGTCGGGATGCGCCACTGGCACCCCTACATCCAGGATACGCTTGCCGAAATCCAGGCCCAGGGAATCGAGCGCGCTGTGGGTCTGGTGATGGCGCCGCATTATTCCCGCATGAGCGTCGAAGCCTATTACAAAAAGATCGCCGAGGCGGAATCCCCGGTTGAGATCGCCCCGATCAAGGACTGGCACCTGCTCCCCGGTTATATCGAGGCGCTGGTCAGCCGCGTATGTGCGGCGCTGGAGCGTTTCCCGGCTGGGATACGCTCGCGGGTTCCTGTGATCTTTAGCGCGCACAGTTTGCCTGAGCGCATCCTGGAATGGAATGACCCCTACCCCAGCCAATTGCGAGAAACCGTGAAGGCGGTCATGCAGCGCCTGGGGGACCAGCCTCACGATTTTGCCTTCCAGTCCGCGGCGATCTCCAACGAGCCCTGGCTGGGGCCGGATGTCTCGGTGCTCATCGAGCGTTATGCCGCGCAGGGACAGAAAAACATCATCAGCTGTCCGATCGGTTTTGTCTGTGAGCATGTGGAAGTGCTGTACGACATCGATATTGTTTATCAAAAACTGGCCCGGTCCCTTGGGGTGCGGCTCGAGCGCATCGAGATGGTCCACACCGAGCCGAAGATGATCGCCGGGCTGGCCGATTTGATTCGGACGACTGCAAAGGAAGCGAACTGGTTATGAATCGTATTGTCATTGTTGGCGGTGGGATCGCTGGTCTTTCCGCCGCTTATTATGCAAGCAAAAAGACATCGAATGCTCAAATTACCTTGATCGAGTCAGGCGATCGCTGGGGAGGCAAGATCATTACCGACCGCGTTCCATTTGATCAGGGACAATTCATCATCGAAGGCGGCCCTGATACGTTCCTGGCAACCAAGCCTTACGCCACGGCTCTTTGCAGGGAGCTTGGGCTGGGCGAGCGATTACACGGCACCAATCCCCAACAGAGGAACACCTATGTTCTTCATCATAACAGGCTTCAACCTCTGCCGGATGGGCTTGCCATGATGATTCCCACCAATGTTCAGGCGGTTCTCAAATCCAGTCTTGTTTCCTGGTTTGGCAAGGCACGCATGGGAATGGATTTCATCCAGCCTGCGAAGGCCGTGAACGGGGATGAATCCCTGGGTACATTTGTCAGCCGCCGGTTGGGTCGCGAAGCTTATGAGAACCTGATCGAGCCGCTGATGTCGGGCATCTATGCCGGCGACGGGGATTTGCTCAGTCTTGCCTCCACCTTTCCCTACCTGCGCGATCTGGAACTTAAGTATGGCAGTCTTGCGCGCGGCGCTCTGCAAATGAGAAAACAATCCAATGGCAAGGCAGTCCAAGGCTCGCGCTCGGCCTTTCTCACACCTACGACCGGTCTGGCTGAAATCGTCGAAGCGCTGGTCGATTCCCTGCTATCGAATAAGGTAGATTTACGACTCAATACACGAGTTTTATCCATCACTCACCTGACACCCGGACC
>JBLNAU010000045.1:0-2893 GCA_050259515.1 Syntrophothermus sp. | reverse complement strand
AACAGGACGACCACCGCCGAGGGATACCATCCCTGCGGGGAAGCGACCGGTTCTGCGGAGGAATTGCCGCCGTTGGTCTTTAGGATGGGGGCATCCCCGGCATCCAGGGCGATGGTGTTGAGCGCAACCAGGATGCCGTTGGCCAGGCTGGTGCCGCGGCGCGGGACCAGGCGCTCGATGGTCGTCAGGGTTTCCTCATGATTATTGGTGGGGGACTGCACGGTCAAGCCGCCATCGCTGAAGGCCACCACGCCGATCGAGACGCCTGGCGGCTGATTTGCGACGAACTGGCTGGCCGCTGCCTTGGCAGCTTCCATGCGGGTCGGCTTCAAGTCGGTGGCCGACATGCTGCCCGAGACGTCGAAGGTCAGGATCACCGTCCCTTCCAGGCGCGGCAGGCTGACGGAGGCCTGCGGACGGGCAGCCGAGAGGATCAGGACCGCGATGCCGCTGAGCAGGAGCATGACCGGGACATGCTGCGACTTTCCAGGCCGGCTCCCGCGCGCATCCCGGAGCAGCCCCAGGCTCCCAAAGCGCGTGGCCGCTTCCCGCCTCTTCCTTTGGACCCGGAAATAGATCACGAACAGGAGCGGGATGAGCGCCAAAAAGACCAGTAGATCTGACCAGATAAAGGACATGCCCTATCTCATCCTTCGCAGCTTCTCACGCTGCTTCGCAAAGCGCACGATGGAATGCACCATGTCATCCCCGGTGGACAGCGAAAGCAGATCCACCCCGGCCTGCTTGAACGATTGCTTGAGCTTGGCCTCGCGCTCCTGCATGGCCGATTGAAAGGTCGTGCGGAATTTTTTATCGCGCGTATCCACGTACAGCTGCTCGCCCGTTTCGGCATCCTCCAGGATCATGACGCCCACATCCGGCAGGTCCAGTTCAGCCGGATCCCACAGGCGGATGGCGATCACTTCATGGCGCTGGTTCAGCAGGCTGAGCGGTGCCTCCCAGCCGGGCGTGCTGATAAAATCCGAGACCACAAAGATCAGCGAGCGCCGCTTGATGGTATTCAGGGCTCCCCGCAGCATCATGCGGAGATCGGTGACGGGCACGTTCGAGAGACGCGGCTGCCTGAGCATTTCATTGATCAGGCGCAGGACCTGAATCCGTCCGCCTCGCGCCGGGACCATTTTCTGCAGCCCGTTCCCGAAGATCATTGCACCGACGCGGTTCCCATGCCGGGTCAGCACGCGGGACATCACGGCCACAAAATCGATCAGCACATTGCGCTTCTCGGCTTCGGGCTTCAGCGTCCCAAAGTCCACCGATGGACTCATATCCAGAATGAACCAGGCCGAGACCTCGCGGTCCTCCGTATACTGGCGGACGTACGGGGTCTGCATGCGGGCGGTCACATTCCAGTCGATATAGCGGATGTCGTCTTCGGCCTGGTATTCGCGCAGGTCGGCAAAGTCCACACCGAAGCCGTAGAACAGCGAACGGTAATTGCCCTGCAGCAGCCCGTCCAGCCGGCGGATGACCTGCCAGTCGAGGCGCTGAAGGACGCGCTCAGGCGTTACTGCGGACGTCGAAATGCTCATGTAAAGGCACCACAGGGATCGGGATGCGATCCAGGATCTTATTGAGTAGCTCGTCGCTGTTGACGTTATCGGAGAGGGCCTCGTAGGTCAGGACCACGCGATGCCGCATGACGTCCAGGGCCATATCGAGGACATCCTGCGGGAGGGCATACTTTCGCCCGCGCACATAAGCCAGGGCGCGGGCGGTCAGGATCAGATTGATCGAGGCACGTGGGCTGGCTCCGAACAGGATGTAGCGCTTGGCATCCTTCAGGCCCACCTGCTCGGGCTCGCGCGTCGCAGTCACCATGCGGACCGCGTACTCCATCAGAGCCGGGTCCACGTATACCTTATCCGCCTCCTTCTGCAAGGCGACCAGCTCTTCGGTCGTCAGCACCTTCTGCATCCCCTGCAGCACCCCGGTCATGCGCTCGACAATCACAAACTCCTCGGTCACGGTGGGATACCCCACCAGTACTTTCATCATAAAGCGGTCCACCTGGGCTTCGGGCAGTGCATAGGTTCCTTCGGTCTCGATCGGGTTCTGGGTGGCGAGCACGAGAAACGGATTGGGCACCTTGTGTGTCTCACGACCGATGGTCACCTGCTTTTCCTGCATCACCTCGAGCAGGGCGCTCTGCACCTTGGCAGGAGCCCGGTTGATCTCGTCGGCCAGCAGCAGGTTGGTGAAGACGGGACCCAGGGAAGTTTCGAAGCCGCCGCTCTTCTGGTTGTAAATGCGTGTCCCCACCAGGTCCGCCGGGACGAGATCCGGGGTGAACTGGATGCGCTTGAACTCCCCGCCGATCACCTCCGCCATGGTCTTGATCGCCATGGTCTTCGCCAGGCCCGGCACACCTTCCACCAGGATGTGACCGCGCGCCAGCAGCGCGACGACCATGCGCTCGAGCAGATGATCCTGCCCGACGATCACCTTCTTCACCTCATATAAAACCTTTTCCATCGGTGTGCGGTTCTCTGTTCTTTCGTTTGCCATCATCCTGAACTCCTTATCCTGTAATCTATGCCACCCCGGTGGGAGGCGCTCCTTGATCGGTCGAAATGGGAACGGGCTGCCAGCTCACTCCACTTGTGTTTTCAATCCGCCTCCCCTAATAGGGAGGCATCCCACCTGCCCCACCGGCTGCAACATTGATCGGCACGGCAAAGCCGATGCCAATGAAGAAGCTTTCCTTGGTGGGATTGACGATCCCGGTGACCACTCCGATCACATTGCCATTGCTGTTCAGCAGCGGACCGCCGGAGTTGCCGGGATTAATGGCCGCGTCCACCTGGATCAGTCCATGGATCATGCCGGACTGGTTGGGCGGCCGGTAGGACCGGTCGAAGCCTGAGATCAC
>JBLNAU010000044.1:0-3467 GCA_050259515.1 Syntrophothermus sp. | reverse complement strand
ACAAAAACTCCCCCATCGACCGGGGGGTTTTGGACTGTCCATCTGGACAGTGAACCCCCTCCCGCAGGCAGGTGAGGGATTGGGGATTTCAAATTATCCTTCAAGAAAAGGACGGTGTTCATGAATACTTCCATCCAATCCGGCCAGTCCAAGACTGCTTCCAGGAGCCTGGGACAGCTCCTGCGGGAGCACCCTTTGTTCTCCTTCTTTTTCCTCTCCTACGCCTTCTCCTGGATCATTTCGCTTCCCTATGTGCTGTCGATCTGGGGCGTCATGCCCGGGAATTACATGCTGGGACTCATATTCAAGCAGTGGGTGGGACCAGCCCTGGCCGGGATTGTCATGACCCTCCTGATCGAAGGCAAGGCCGGTTTGCGCACTTTCCGGCGCCGCTGGTGGCAATGGCGCGCCGGCTGGCAGTGGTATCTGTTCATTCTGCTGGGAGTCCCGGGACTGATCCTGCTTGGGATCGTGATCCAGCCGGGCGCGCTGGCCCACTTCCAGGGCCTTCCCCCTCATCTCCTTGTGAATTATCTGGTGTACTTCGTCATCGTCTTTTTTGGAGTCGGGCTGCCGGAGGAGATCGGCTGGCGCGGCTTTGCCCTGCCCCGCATGCAACCGCGTTATGGACCACTGCGCGCCACGCTGCTGTTGGGCGTCCTGTGGGCCGGCTGGCATCTGCTCTTCTTCCTGATGCCGGACCACGGAGGCGGCCCCGGCACGGACCCGGCTGCCCTGCTCAAAAACTTCTCCATTTTCTTTGTGATGGTCATGGCCATGTCGATCGTCTTTACCTGGGTCTTCAACCATACCCGGGGCAGCGTGTTCATCGCCAGCCTGGTGCATACTGCCATCGATGTGCCGCAACTGGTCTGGGTGCCGCTTTTCCTCCAGGTGGGCACCTCAAACTCCACCAGCGGAGAAACCGGCCTGGACCTGGCGCTGCTCGTCACCTTTGGCGTGCTGGCGCTGTTGATCGTCATCCTGACCCGCGGCCATCTTGGCTACCAGCCAGGGGAAGGATCTCGATGAGCCAGGCAGGTTGAGAGATGAAAGATCCCCACAGGCTGAAGATCGGCGCCTTTCAATTTGCCGCCTGTGAGAGCATTGAAAAGAATCTCGCAGCGATCCGGCGCGGCATGGAGAGGGCGGCCGAGCAGAATGTGCGGCTGCTGCTCACACAGGAATGCGCCCTATGCGGTTATCCGCCGGTCGAAGTCCCCTCGCTCAGCGCCATCGATGCGATCTCCCTGGAGGAAGGGCAGGAGAAGATTGTAAAGCTTGCACAGAAGCATCAGATGTATGTTGCGCTGGGGAGGGTCACGTTCCGAAATGCGGCTGCTTTTAATTCCATTTGTTTGATTCCCCCGGATGGAAAGAATTTGAAGCCATATCACAAGAGAGCGTTATGGGGCTGGGACCGGGATACCTTTCAGCCCGGGCAGGAAACGGGGATTTACACCATCGATGGAATGAAAGTAGGCGTACGGATCTGCTACGAGGTCCGCTTCCCGGAGTATTTTCGGGAGTTGTTCATCGAACAGGTGGACCTGGCCCTGGTATCGTTTGCCGATACAGGCCGGGAGGAACAGAAGGGCAGGTTCAACACGATCCAGTCCCACCTGGTCAGCCGTGCGGCAGAGAATGTCATGTATGTCTTGTCAGCGAATTCCATCTCGCAAAAACAGATGGCCCCCACCTGTTTGATCGACCCGGATGGGAATGTGACCGCCGCAGCTCCCCGGGATGAAGAATATCTCCTGGCAGTGGAGATCGAGGTCAGCGAGCCGGGAGTCGGCCGCAAAGGGAGGATGGAACACTCGCTGGCTTTGACTGCTTCACGTCAGGGAGGATCGATCATTCGCTCGACTCCGCGCTTTTCTTAAAAATACTTTCCAGGAGGGTGCACACCAATACGAGCCAGGCAATGCCAAGTAGGTAACCGGCCAATACATCGGTCAGATAATGGTTGCCGTAGAAGATCCGGCTCAAGCCTTCAAAGAGGATGAGCAGCAATAGGCCGATACCCAGCATCCATTTCCAGAAGGGCGAAGGCATCCGGGGGACCAGCAGATACGCCAGAAAACCGTAGCAGATCATGGTGCCGAGGGTGTGTCCGCTGGGGAAGGAGGAGAGTGTGGTAATGACCATGCCCATTTGTTCCGGGGGTCTGGGGCGGGATATATGCTCCATGATGAAGTTCTTGATCAGCCCGCCGCCCTGCGTGCTGACCTGCAGGATCGCCAGTTCAAGCCAGTATCGCTGCCAGAGAAAATAAAAGCTCAGGCCCAGCACGATCAACTGGACGGCTTGTTTCCCCACGAAGAACCCAAACAGCATCAGATCGTTGACGAGCGGCGAAGCTGTCCTGGCCCTGGCGAGCAGGCCCTTATATACATTGAGATCGAGATTCATCAAAGGTCCCTGCACCAGGATGTTATAGGCCAGGATCGCAAAGAAAAGGCTGCTCAGCAGGATCAGGGTCAGGCCGCCGATCGGCTGCCTTTGGAACAAGCCGGGCACCCGCAGACCCTGGCGTGCCGCGGTCCTTTGGGCGTGTTGCTGATCTCGACTGGCTTGTTCTGGCTGAAAACCCTTTCCTGCCAGGATGAACAGGAGGCCGAACCAGGCAAAGCCGAGCGCCAGGCCGGCGATCACGTCGCTGGCATAGTGCGTGCCGAACAGTAGACTGCTCAGGGCAGCCATCGCGATGGCCAGGATACATACAAGGAGAACAAGTCCCTTCCAAAGGCGGGACGTGAGATTGGGAACCAGCAGGTATGCCAGCAGCCCGTAGCAAAGGACCGCCATCATGACCGGTATGGCGGGAAACGAAGAACCGGACAGCATGAGCAGGTCCAGATGGTCCGTGGGCCGCGGACGGTCAAAATAGTGACTCAGGACATAACCGATCAAAGCACCCCCACCCAGACCGATCGCGACCAGTGCCAGCGCCCGCCAAAAACGTCTATGGAGCAAATAAAGCACCACGATCGCTCCGATCAGGACCACTACTTCCTTCCCGAGGAAGTACCCGAACAGGATGTTCTCCATCCAGCTCCAGGGGGCATTGATTTGCATGGCGCGGAACATCCTGGCGACTGCCATGTCCCAGTGGAGGAAGGTTTCGCTGGTCTGCACCTGATAAGCCAGCACACCGGCGGCCAGGCTGCCCAACAGGAACATCATCAGACCGACGATCGCCAATCTGGCGGATAGCTCAGGCGAATGAAGACCCTGGAGTCTGTTTCCACGGAGTGGTTGCTCTTGTAGGCGAGGTTTCATATCCATCTGGAAAAACGATAAAAAGGGCCTGCTGTTGCAAGGTCTGCTCGAGAGCGCCCGGTTTTTTCTACCCGTGGATGCCCAGCACCTTGAGCAGTTTTTCCTCTTTTGGAAACATCACCCGGTTCTTCTTTTTGGAATAATCCAATCCTGTTTCTTTGGCCAGGCTGTCGGCCAGCTCG
>JBLNAU010000043.1:0-4547 GCA_050259515.1 Syntrophothermus sp. | reverse complement strand
CTTTCAACACATACGTCCCCACTTCATTCCCTGAGATGGAAGCGGTCGTCTCGTTCATCGTGCGCAGCTCGGGAGTCTCCGAATAGCGGATCCCCAGCGGCCGGAGGGTCAGGTAATTGTGCGTCCATTCATGGGCGATGGTATCCAGGACCCAGTGCAGGTCGGTGGTTTCCATGACCATCGTCGGGTACACGCCCACGCCTCCGATCGGGACCACCAGGGTGGACACGTTGAGCGCCTTGGAAACTTTATCCTCCAGCTGGATCTGCTGATCCAGGGTCAGGGTGGGCAGGACGGAAATATTGGTGAGCTGGACGATCCGGTCGCGCGGAGAAACGATCAGGGCCAGCGGGGTTGGGGTCGTATGAAAGAGCAGGGGTGGGATGGTCTGTCCGCTCGTGGTCAGGCCCAGCTCGGCGAGCGCTTCTCCAACTTGGCTTTGGAGCGTTGCCTCGGCAAATGGAGCGAGCTGTCTTTGCTGGGCGATCAATCTGTCACGCTGGGCACGCAGGGTCTCGCTGGTGGCTTCCTTGTCCTGGATATCCGGGTTGGCATACACCTGTTCGATGGACGACTCGGATTTCATCAGCTGGTCGGTCACACGCAAATACTCGTACACAATGTGTTTGTCCGAACCGCGGTCGAACAGGAACGGGGCACTGATCGCTCCCTGCTCGAGCTTGGTCCAGAATGCATTCCAGACCCAGTTGGGATAGTCGAATTCGATCTCACGGGTATAGGCACGCACCTTGTCCGATTGTCCGGTAAATCTCGGTGTATCGCCCCCGGTGGCTATTATGACAGCGATGGCAACAGCGAGAAAATCCACCACATATAGGATACGGTAAAGCATTGGATGATTATAACCATAAAACAATACTCCCCTGGGCCAGGGCACCGGGGGAGCATCAGGATGCGGAAAATTATTATCTGCCCTTAATTGTTGGACAGGTTCTCCAGGTAGGCGTCAATGGCCCAGGCAGCTTTACGGCCGGCCACCATGGCTGTGACAACCAGGTCGGGGCCGGTGACACAATCTCCACCCGAGAATACGCCCGGGCGGGAGGTGACACCGGTGGTCTTATCGGCGGTGATCAATCCCCAGTCATGAGTCTCAAGGTTCGGCGTATTCTTGCCGATGATCGGGTCAGGCCAGTACCCGAGGGCCAGCACAGCCGTGTCACACTCGATGATAAAGTTCGACCCTTCCACCGGGACGGGCCTGCGCCTGCCCTTTTTATCCGGCTCGCCAAGAGTCATTTGAATGCATTCGATGGCAACAAGCCTGCCACTTTCGCCCGCAACGAATTTGACCGGCTGGGTCAGGAACCGGTAGACGGCGCCTTCCTCTTTGGCCATCTTGCGGTCCTTCTTTCCACCGGGCATTTCACGCTCGGTGCGGCGGTAGATGCAGGTCACTTCCTCGGCACCCAGGCGCAGCGCAGTACGCAGGCAGTCCGATGCGGTATCGCCGCCGCCCACAACCGCGACCTTCTTGCCGATCTCGAGCGGTTTGCGCATGTTCTCCGGGAGCAGGCACGGATCCACATTGCCGCGGATCAGGAAGTCGGTTGCTTCATAGACGCCGGGCAGATCGGTGCCCGGGGCATCTTCCATTTTTGCATCCACTTCGGATCCAACACCGATGAAGACCGCGTCAAATCCCTCGATGAACAGATCGTCGATGGTCTTGTCTTTTCCTATATAAGTGTTGGGGACAAACTTAACCCCTGCACGCTCAAACTCCTCCCATTTTTCCGCCCACACATCCTTGGGAAGCTTGAAGTTGGGGATACCGTAGACCAGCAGGCCGCCTGCCGTTGGCTTTGATTCAAAGAGGGTCACTTCATGGCCGCGTTGAAGAAGCTGGTCAGCACAGCCCAGGCCGGCAGGTCCCGCGCCGATGATGGCAACCCGCCTCCCGGTCGGAGGAGCGAGGGGGATGACCCGTCCCTCGTGGCGGCGCTGGTAGTCCACTGTAAACGCCTCCAGTTCGCCGCACAGCACCGGGGTATGGTGTTTGTTGAGTACACACGAGCCCTGGCACAGCGCCTCGTGCGGGCAGATACGGCCGCAAATCTCGGGCAGGGAGCTGGTCTGGTGGTACAGGTTGGCTGCATCGGAGAATCGGCCCTGTTCGATCAACCACATGGCGGAGGGAATATCATTGTGAGTGGGACAGGCGGTCATACAGGGAGCCGGGTCTGGACAATGGATGCAGCGCGCCGCTTCCACCATGGCTCGTTCGGAACTGAAATCGATGACAACGTCCCCAAAATCACAAATTCGCTCTCTCGGTGCCCTTAAGTCCAGGTCGTAAAATGGCATGTTCACCCGGGCTCTGCGATCGATCGACAGGGTCTCACTAGGTATGAATTGCATTGACTCCTCCAAATGGCGACAACGATTTCAGTGTGATGATACCCAAACAGTATTCTTCTCTACAGGCTTAAATGTCACCAAAGCGGACGACAATCATCACATTTATGCAGATTTCAGGAATTCAAATCCCACTAGGGATTGCTGTTTTCGCCGTCTGGAATGTGCCTGGCTTGATACCCCGGGATGGCTGCTGCGTACGTAAAATGTGGACGATTCCTGTTGTCATATTCACGGGCAATTCATATTTGTAGGGTATAACTCTGTTCTTGTAAGGTAGAATTTCCAGCGTTGCGCATGAAAAAAACCGGGAATTGATAGTTCAGCTTCCAGCATGCCAGCCGATAAGAAAATTAGCTTATCCACAGGATAAGCTGTACTGCGGCAAGGGAGTCCCTTGCGGAGGAAACGAATGCGAAATTTTTTCAGGAAATATAGAACGCTTTTGATCATACTTTTGATTGTCATTATCGGGGTGGGTGCGTTTGTGTACGTGCGCCGGGCAAATGCAGATACCACCTCCCAGTTTCAGACCTCAGAAGTTAAGAAAGGCAGCCTGACTGCCACAATTGGGGCCACAGGAACTGTGCGCGCTCAGCAAAGTACCACCCTTGTCTGGCAGTCCGCCGGTACGGTGGATACAGTCCACGCCAAAATCGGTGATACGGTCAAAGCGGATGAGGTGCTTGCAGAACTTGGGAAAACGTCCCTGCCCCAGAACATTATTCTGGCCGAGGCCGACCTGGCGACGGCTCAAAAAAATCTGGAAGACTTGATGAACTCCAATACGGCTGAGGCTCAGGCCATTGTCGACCTGCGTAATGCTCAGGATGCCTACGACAAGGCTTCAGAATACTACGACTCCCTGTTCAAGTCCTACAAGTACGATAAGCTTGTTTATGTCCGAAAAATGACGCCATTTGGAATGAAGCGGATTCCAGAGATCAAAACGGTCAAGGTGAAGAAGGCGGATGAGGAAACGATCCAGAACGCTAAACAGGATCTGTCCCTGGCCAAGGCAAAATTGGATGATGCCCAGCGTGCCTATGACCGGCTTAAGAATGGCAATACCAGCGATATCCTGGCAGCCCAGGCTCGTGTGGACGCGGCCCAGGCTACCATTAACCTCTCGCGCGTGATCGCGCCGTTCGATGCCGTTGTAACGGAGACCCATCCTCTGCCCGGTGACCAGGTGACTGCCGGCCAGACAGCTTTCCGGATCGATGATCTTTCCCGTCTATTTGTCGATGTGGATGTTTCTGAAGTGGATATCAATAATGTTCAAATTGGGCAGCCGGTCACGCTGAGCTTCGATGCCATTCTCGGCAAGACCTACAACGGCGAAGTGGTGGAAGTTGCCCAGGTGGGCACCGCCGAACAGGGGGTCGTCAATTTCCAGGTGACTGTCGAGTTGACCGATGCCGATGAGCAGGTCAAACCGGGCATGACCGCCGCGGTCAATATTATTGTGAAGGAGATCAAGGATGCGATCCTGGTTCCGAACCGGGCTGTCCGCCTGGTGGATGGGGAGCGGGTGGTGTACCTCCTGATCGATGGAAAGCCCGTCAAAAAGGATCTGCGACTGGGCGCCTCTTCCGACACGATGAGCGTGGTCCTGGTCGGTGATATTAAAGAAGGCGACCTGGTCGTTTTGAATCCGCCCGCGGAGTTCGGCCCGGGCGGCCCACGCGGTGGATTTGGCGGATAAAACCATGGAGAACGTAATCGAGGCCCGGGACATCAAGAAGTCCTATATCATGGGTGAAGTGGAAGTGCAGGCACTGCGCGGCGTCTCGTTCACGATCCAGCGTGGGGAGGTGCTGTCCATCATGGGCCCCTCCGGCTCGGGAAAGTCCACGCTGATGAACACGCTCGGCTGCCTGGATCGACCAACCTCCGGCGAATATATCCTGGATGGAGAGTCGGTCGCCAGCCTCTCGGATGACCAGCTGGCCAATGTCCGTAACCGCAAAGTGGGTTTTGTCTTTCAAAGCTTCAACCTGCTTTCGCGGCAGACAGCCATCACGAATGTTGAGCTGCCGCTCCGTTATTCGGGTAACCCGGATGGACGCCGCCAGCGGGCGATCGATGCTTTAAAAGCCGTCGGGTTGGAGGACCGGATGACCCATCGTCCCTATGAGCTCTCCGGCGGGCAGCAGCAGCGCGTG
>JBLNAU010000042.1:0-3704 GCA_050259515.1 Syntrophothermus sp. | reverse complement strand
CGACCTGCATGGAGCTGCCTCAAGCATGGACCGCAGTGTGGATTCGCACGTAAAAAACCTGCGCAGGAAACTGGATGCTGCCACCGGCGACTCCCTGATCGAAACCGTCTACGGGATCGGTTATCGGTTTATCGAGCGATGAGGTAACCGTTCATTCCTATGTCACAGGATGCCACTTCTCAACGAGGGCGCGAATATGGCCGTTTTTTGCCCTTTTTGCTCGTTCTCCTGAGTGTCACTTTGCTTTTCATCGGTGGAACTGCTGCAGCACTTTTTCTACTCTTTTCAAAATATTCCGGGGTTAGAAATATGTGGTTGCTCGTGTGCGGCGCTCCAGTCGTCGTGGTCGTTCTGGCAGTCCTCACAGTCTTTACATTGTATACCCGCTATGGCAGACCCTTGCGCCAGATGTTCAACGCCATCGACTCCGTAGCCGAAGGCGACCTCACTGTGCGGGTCCCCGAGGATGACTCGCCTCAATTTCAGGAGCTGATCAGGCGCTTCAATAGAATGGTCAGCGAGCTTGAGCGCTCCGACCAGCAGCGCCGCAATCTGACCGCGGACATCGCCCACGAGCTGCGTACACCGCTTCACATCATTCAGGGCAATCTCGAAGGTATCCAGGATGGTGTATATCAACCCACTCCTGAACATATTATGAATACGCTGGATGAGGTGAACCTGCTCACCCGGCTTGTGAATGATCTGCAGACTCTCTCCCTGGCCGAGGCAGGAGAACTTCCACTCCATCCCACCGGCTTCCTGCTCAGCGACCTGATCGATGATCTCGCCTCAAGCTTCTCTTCCCAGGCCGCCTTGCAACAGATTGACCTGAAGAGCCGTATGACTGACCCAAACCTGAAACTGACTGCGGATTATGACCGGCTCAATCAGGTGCTTTCCAACCTGGTATCCAATGCCTTGCGACATACGCCGGAAGGCGGGATCATTTTGATCGAAACTGTACCGGGCTCGAGCCCGGATGGAACAGTGCGGATCCTGGTCAGTGATAACGGTTCAGGGATCCCGTCTGAGGATCTTCCTTTCATATTCGACCGCTTCTGGCGCGGCGATCGATCGCGCAGAGAGCGGACGCATAGTGGGTTGGGACTGGCAATCACGAAACAACTGATCCACGCTCACGGTGGGACGATTGATGTGGAGAGTGAAATAGGGAAAGGCACTACATTTACCATCGAACTTCCACTTAAATAAAAACCGGAGCCTGTTCGGCTCCGGTAATGATTTATGCAGGCTGAGGTTGGGCTTGCGGGACTGGCTGGGCTGCCGCTGCTTTGGCCACGGCATCTTCCAGCATCTTGGTGGTGAGGGATTTCGGGCGCTCGATCGGCATGCCGAGGGCGCGGGCCCAGATGTAGTTGGCAGTCACACCCAGGGCGCGGCCGACGCCGAACAGCACAGTGTAGAAATCGAAATCGCGCACGCCATAGTAATACTGGAGGGTGCCGCTGATCGCGTCCACGTTCGGAGCGGGGTTCTTGGCCTTGCCCTGTTCCCGCAGCACCTGGGGCACCACATCGAAGACCATGTCGGCCAGGCGCACCAGCTCATCATCGGGGAAGCGCTTCTTGGCAAATTCCATCTGAGCCATGTAGCGCGGATCCGGAACGCGCAGGACGGCATGTCCATAACCGGGGATGACGTGCCCGCTGTTGAGCGTATCCCAGGAGAACTTGTACAGGTCTTCGCGGGTGGGGACGCCGCCAAATTTGTTCTTGACACTGATCAGCCAGCCCAGGCACTCCTGGTTCGCCAATCCATGCAGCGGACCGGCCAGGCCGTTCAGCGCGGCGGAGAAGGACAGATAAGGATCCGAAAGCGCCGAGCCGACCAGGTGCATCGTATGGGCAGAGACATTGCCCGACTCATGATCGCTGTGCAGGATGAAGTACAGGCGGGCCAGTTCAGCGTAGCCCTTCTTGTCCGGCACCTTCATCATTCGTGAGAAATTCAGGCCATAATCCTGTTTGGGATTATATTTTGGCTTGGAGGTCTCGCCGAAATACTTCATGCGGTAGATGAACGCCGCAATGACGGGCAGCTTGGCAGTCAGGTCCAGGCTGTCTTCGAGGGCGGCTTCCCAATATTGGTCTTTCTTCATGCTGTGATATTTCGCAGCGAAGACCGACCCATTCTGCAGCGCCAGCACGGCCTGCGAGAAGAGGGTCATCGGGTGTGTCTCCTTCGGCATGGACTTGAGCATCTTAAACACATAGTCCGGGACCGTGGCGCGCTTGGCCCATTCGGCTTCCACTTCCATGGCCTGTTCCTTGGTCGGCACTTCGCCGATCAGCAGCAGGTAATACAGGGCGCCGACCAGGGGCATCTTGCCGCCGCGGGCCTTGGGCAGTTTCTTGAGCACCTCGGGAATGGACATGCCGCGGAAGCGGATGCCCTCGGCTGGGTCGACAAAGGAGACATCGGTAAGCAGCGACTTGATATCGCGCATGCCACCGATGACCTGTCCCACGGTCACATTGTCAACCTTCACCTCGCCATGTTCCTTGGCGAGACTCTTGATTCGTTCGCGCCATTCCGGCAATTGAGCAGACAGTTTTTCGTGCAGGATCATGATATCTCCTTTTGATGCGCCAGTGTGAGGATCTACGTCCTCGCCCTGGTGGTTTAGAGTGTTACCAGCTTCTTCAAGGCGTCGTGCGTTTCCTTCACAGAGGCTGCCGACTTTTCAAACATGGCCTTCTCATTTTCATCGAATTCGTACTCGAATATTTTTTCCACGCCACTGCGTCCCAGCATGACCGGGACACCGAAATACATATCGTTCAGGCCGTACTCGCCCTGCATGTATGCCGCACAAGGGACGATCAAATGTTTGTTCTTGAGGATGGCTTCCGCCATTTGTGCGCAGGCCGCCGAGGGCGCGTAATAGGCCGAGCCCGTCTTGAGCAGGTTGACGATCTCGCCGCCGCCCTTGCGGGTCCGGGCCACAATCGCATCCAGTTTGTCGGCGGGCAGATAATCCTTTAACGGGATGCCCGCGATGTTCGAATGGCGCGTCAGCGGTACCATCTCATCGCCATGACCGCCCAGCACGTAACAGTTGATGTTCTCCACGCTCACGCCGGTTTCCATGGAGACAAAGGCTCGCATGCGGGCCGAGTCCAAAATCCCGGCCTGGCCCACGACACGTTCCCGCGGCAGCCCGGTCTTCTTCATCGTCAGATAGGCCATCGTGTCGAGCGGGTTGGTCAGTACAATGTAGATCGCATCGGGGGAATACTTCAGTGTCTCCGTGGCAGCCACACCGACAATATCGGCGTTCTTGGTTAATAAATCATCACGGCTCATGCCTGGCTTGCGCGCCAGACCGGCCGTGATGATGATAATGTCTGATCCCGCCGTGGCCTCGTAATCGTTCGCACCCACGAGGTTGACATCCTTTCCGATGATCGGCATGGCCTGCAGCATGTCAAGCGACTTACCCTGCGGCATTCCCTCCACAACATCCACAAGGACAAGGTCCGCGAGTTCACGTTCAGCCAGCCAGTGTGCGGTGGTGGCGCCTGTCATACCGGCGCCGATGATGGAAATTTTGTTCATGACTCCTCCAGAGATGTACGCAGTACCGCATAAACAACCTGTGGAAAAATGGATTCGGTTATGCAGCCGGCGATATTGATAAAATTTTATCCGAAAGAAGACGGCCCGGACAGTACTTTTTG
>JBLNAU010000041.1:0-4016 GCA_050259515.1 Syntrophothermus sp. | reverse complement strand
GGGTATCATGAAGCTGTTTGGCACGCTCCAGGGCATAGGCCAGCCGGGCCATAAAGAACGAGCGATTGTACACCCCGGTCAGCACATCCCAGGGCAGGCTCTCCATGCTTTTTTCCGTAGGACAGATCCGCTGGATCAGGTTGCTCATCTGCTCGATGTTCACGGGCTTGATCAAGGTCAGCGTCGGCTGCACAGGCAGGGTTTCCACCAAATGAGTATGGGCAGTGATGACGACCACGGGCACATCCTTCAGGCGCTCGTCGGCATGCATCCTTCCCAGCAGCTCCACCCCGGACATCCCCGGCAGGCCCAGGTCCAGTAGGACGATATCGGGCCGGCTGCGGGCAAGGTAGTCCGCCGCCACTTTTCCGTTCAGAATGATCTCCGTGCGGTAACCAGCCAGGTCCATGACATGCCGGAACAGGGCGACAATATCGCGGTCATCTTCAACAATCAGGGCAAAAGGCTTTTCCACAATCTCTCTCTCACTTGCATGACGCAAATTGGCAGGGAACGGGTACAGCTGATGGAAGCTTTGGATCGGTTCGCTTCCCTCTCGCCCATCTGCCCCGGTGGGCGGGGCGTTGTCACACAGCCGTAACTACATTCTTTTTCACGGGTTATGGACATCCTGAGTTTGCATTTTTGTTGTTTCGGATGTTTTTCTTTCGATTAAAATCACGCAATATTGGATGTATCCATACCTTTTATCTGTTGGGCGACCGGAGTTTCCATGCCGTACGAGAAGGACTTTTACAAGAACATCATCGACAACCTGTACGACGGCGTCTATTTTGTAGACCGTGACCGTGTGGTTACCTACTGGAATAAGGGGGCGGAGCGGATTACCGGGTATTCTGCCGAACAAACCCTTGGACGCCGCTGCCGTGACAACCTGCTCAACCACGTGACTGCCAACGGCCTCTCACTCTGCCAGGACCACTGTCCTCTCGCAGCGGTCATGCAGGATGGAAAGGACCGCGAAGCGGAAGTCTACCTGCACCACGCGGATGGGCATCGCGTCCCGGTCATCGTCCGGGGCTCAGCTTTAAGGGATGAGCAGGGCAACATCATTGGCGCAGTGGAGTCTTTCAGCAACAATTCCAACCTGATCGGCACGCGCCGGAGGCTCAGGGACCTGCGCCAGGCCGCCCTGACCGATCCGCTCACCGGGATCGGCAATCGCAGGCATGTCGAAGGACGCCTAAGCGCCACCCTGGCCGAGTTCAAGAGCAGCGCCCGGCTTGCGGGTCTGCTTTTCATGGATGTGGACCGCTTCAAACAGTTCAACGACACCTATGGTCACAACACAGGCGACAAGGTCTTGCGCATGGTGGCCCAAACGGCCCGACACGCCCTGCGAGCCACCGACACGCTTGGCCGGTGGGGCAGCGAGGAATTCATCGCCATCCTGCATGATGCCAATCATGATAGCGCGGTACGAATGGTCGCTGAAAAGATACGTGCCCTGGTGGAGCAATCGCACCTGGATGTGGACGGCGAAACGCCCCTGGCCGTGACACTCTCCATCGGCGGGACGCTGATCCAGCCCGAGGATACATTCGACTCATTCGTCGGCCGGGCCGACCAGCTAATGTACCGGAGCAAGCAGGCAGGGCGCAACCGGGTTACCGTGGGTTGACACCCAATCGGCTGCATTGCGGGTACAACCCCGCACGTTTCTTCTTTCCTTTCTGGAGATGTGCGGGGTACAATCCACATTCATGAACATCGATGAGCTGAAAAGACATCCCGGAGAACAGGCACAACTGACATACCGACTCAGGAATGCAAATGTCTATGTCTCTCGAGAGGGATTTCACTTCACAGACTATCTCGACCCGGTGGAGACCATCCCCCCTGAGATTGACCCCTCGCAATTGACATCCGCCGAGTCAGCTTATATCGAATCCCAGCTGCAGGCAAATCTGAACAAGTTCAGGAACCAGGCAGATCTCCTGACCAGGTACCTTGAGTTGTCCCAGGCCCACATCCTGGATATCGGCTGCGGCGGCGGCCTGTTCCTCTCCCTGCTCAAAGAAAGGGGGGCGCAGGTCACCGGCATTGAACTGAGCGACAGCCGCGCCCGCTATGCGCAGGCAAAACACAACCTCGAAATTTACAAGATTCCCATTGAAAGCGATTTCTGGCAGCGCGGCCAGGCGGGCACCTTCGATGCCGTCACGCTGTGGGACGTGATCGAGCACGTCAACTTTCCATTCCAGACTTTGCAGTGTGCAGTGAATGTATTGAAGCCGGGTGGAGTTTTCATGATCGACACGCCGTGCCGGGACAGTTTCTACCACCGTTTCGGAGAGCTCACTTATCGATTGACCCGGGGAAGATATCCCACTTTTTTGAATGCAATGTATTCCTCCCACCTGTTCGGCCACAAGCAGATCTTTTCCACCGCTGAAATGAGAAAGCTTTTCGATGCGTCAGGCCTGCAGGTGGTAGAGCTGCGTACATTCCATGAGCTTTCCTTCCCGTACGAGTTCTATCTTCAAAAACTTTTCAAGTCCCGGATGTTCGTAAAGCTTTTATTGCCGCTGGTTCGCCTTTTCTTTAAGATTTTTAAAATTCAGAACAAAATGCTGGTGGTTGGAAGAAAGCTTTAAATATGTTTTGCGGAATTTACAACCCGTAAGAGGAGAGGAAAGGATTTATGAATAGTGAGTTCACGCCCCGAATTGCAATGAGCATCCACGCCCACCCCGATGACCAGGAGTTCAGTGTCGGCGGCACGCTGGCCAAATGGGCCCGGGCCGGATGCGAGATCGTGTCTGTGATTATCACCAGTGGAGACTCAGGCTCGAATGACCCGGCCAAGGATGGGAGCCATAAAAAGGAGCTGGCCGAGCTGCGCGAACAGGAACAGCTCGCGGCCAATGCCGTCCTGGGAATCAAGCAGACGATCTTCCTTCGCTATCCGGATGGAGAACTGGAGCCGACCATTGCCTTGCGCAAAGACCTGACCCGTCTCATCCGTCAGTTCAGGCCGGATACCGTTACAACGGGCAATCCCGAGGCCTGGTTCTACGGGGACGAATATGTCAACCACCCCGATCATCGAGCTGCCGCCCAGGCTGCCTGCGAGGCAGTATTCCCTTCAGCCGGCACGCGGCTCATCTTTACGGATCTGCTTGCCGAAGGGTATGAGCCGCACGACGTGCGGCGGCTGTACATCCACGGCACGGAAAAGCCCAATACATGGGTGGATATTACCACCACCATGGATCTGAAGATCCAGGCACTGCAGCAGCATGCCAGCCAGATCGACCCGAACGAGGTAGGCAAATGGATGACTGAGTGGGCCGAGGAGGATGCAAAAGATCACGGCATGAAATACGCCGAGAGCTTCAGAGTGATGATCCTAAGAAAAGAGGATGAGGAAAAAGTAGGCTAGCTTTTAAAACACCAGGTGACCGATCAGCAGCGATGTGGCGGTTACCGTGATATTGTCGATGTCCTTGAAGGAAAGCGATTCGACGAGGGTTGCGCCAAGCGCGATCCAGGTGACAGGAATGAGGTAACGGGTGACAGGCCCGCTGAAGACACCCAGCCAGACATAGACCGAAAACACAAAAATCGTCATCAGCCACCCGCCTACAAAAACGCTCAACGAGCCGGCCACGCTCTTTTGCGGCGACCAGGGCAGCCTGGCGGAACGGACTCGGCGCCCGACGATATCGGCGATCCCATCGCCTCCACACAGCATCATCAGGGCCGGGATGCCGATCAGTGAATCCTTCCAGTAGAGCAGGGTGATGGCAACGAACATGATCCCATAAAACAGCGGACCGCGCAGGATCTCGCGTCGATCGCCGCTGCGGGACATGGCTTTGACCGCAGCCTCATCCTTGAGGATCCCAAACCCCACCAGCGCGAACTGGACTGTGATCAGCAGCGGCACCAGCGCCGCCAGCCAGCGCGAAATCCAGACATCCGGGTACATCAGCCAGCACAGCACAAAGATCGGCCCGGTACCGATATGGATCAGCTTGCGGCTGGTCCGG
>JBLNAU010000040.1:0-4548 GCA_050259515.1 Syntrophothermus sp. | reverse complement strand
AGATACAGTCCGCATATGGCTGCCAGGCCAAAGACGACCCGCATGCCCATCTTGACCTGCGCAGGTGTGAGCAGTCCCGCCTGGGTCACCCGGATGGGACCGGCCCGTTCGGCGGTATCGGTGCCACGCTCGAAGTCGAAAACGTCGTTGGCCAGGTTGCTGCCGATCTGTAACAGGAGGGCGGTCAGCAGGCATGCCAGGGCGGCGTCGAATCGAAAATAACCGTCATACCAGGCCAGGGCACTGCCCGTGATGACGCCCGCCGCAGCGGCAGGCAGTGTCCGCAGGCGGACCGCCAGGATCCAGGTGTTCCAATCGAAGGATCTTTCGCTTGCATTTGTAATCTGTTTGCTCAATGTACACCTTGAGAGTTTGATGTAATATTGCGCAGTATAACGTATAAGCCAAGGAGATTTGATGACCCAACTGACAGGCAAAGAACGCGCCAGGTACGTCCAGGGGATGTTCACGAAAATTGCCGGGCGCTATGACCTGATGAACCGCTTAATGACCGGCGGACAGGATGTCCGCTGGCGGAAGCGCGTGATCGAGCTGGCGCGCTTGAAATCCAATTCGAGCCTGCTGGATCTCGGAACCGGTACCGGCGACCTGGCACGCGAAGCGCTCACACAATTTCCGCAAGCCAATGTGATCGCGGCCGACTTCACCCTGGAAATGATGCGGGTCGGGAAACACCATGGGGCGCTCAACTTCTCCACCGCCGATGCACTTCATCTTCCGTTTAATGAGGGCTCGTACGATGCAGTTGTTTCTGGCTTCCTCATGCGCAATGTGATCGATCTGCAAAAGGCCCTCCAGGAACAATATCGAGTGCTTAACCACGGCGGGCGCATTGTCATCCTGGATACAACGCGCCCGAAGAAAAACCTGCTGTCGCCTTTTATCTGGCTGCATATGCATTTTGTCATTCCCACCCTGGGAGGCTTCTTGACCGGCGAGAAGGATGCCTATCGCTATTTACCGGAAACCACCGAGGGTTTTGTGACCGCAGAGCAGATGGCATCCCGAATGGCAGCCGTTGGATTTAAGAAGATCAACTTTCAGAGATACATGTTCGGCACGATCGCCGTCCACTGGGGGGAAAAGGCTGCCTAAACGGAATACGAATAAAGGACCGTTTCCATCTCCTGGGGCGTCAATCCGCCGTGATGGCCGCGAAATCTTTGCTCGAACTTATCCTTCTCGTACCACCAGACGGATTCGTAACGGTAGGGCAGGGTCACCAGATTGGCCACACGCTCCCGAAAGCGGGCTGAGATCTCAGGGCCAAAGTATCCACTTTCGATCAGGGACTCCACTCTGACGACATCTGCTTTTCCCTCCAGCCGCGAGGCAAGGAAGGATTGCGCCTCCTCGAGCATCTCATCCTGGATATGCAGGAACATGTCGCGTGCCGACCCGGCCGGGACAAGCAGCTGTCCCTTACGGTTTTTCTTCAGAAAGCGCTCCACTCCTTTAAAGGTCGGATCGGTGTTGATATAAACGGTTGTCTTGGGGTCAACTTCCGCCTGGCCGTGGTCGGCTGTCATCAGGAACAAGACCTTCTTTTTTCCCTGGAAGATTCGCTCAAAATAGTTTTCCATGATGAGCAGAAATGTCTCGATCTCTGCCTCCGTTTGCGGGGCAGCCGGTCCATACTCGTGAGAGACCGAATCGATCTTGTCGTAATACAGATGAATATAAGCGGGCTTCGTCTGCCGCTCCAGCAGAATGCCAATGTTGACCAGGGCTTCTGAAATGGTATTAAACCGGAGGATCTCGGCGCCGGCCATCACCCCTCTGGAATATGTGGATGGCGTGTAATCTCGTACACCAAAAACGTAGGGCGCTACGCCTCTTTTCTTTAGTCCCGGATAGAACTTCCCATTGGGATAGATAAGCGTCGGATCTAGGCGGGTGGCTTTCAGCGTATCGCGCTCGCGCGTGCCTGAGAAGGAGAACAGCAGCGGCGCAATGATCTGGTCGAGCAGAGGCTCGTACACATACCATTCATACACACCGCTGACGCCCACGGGCAGACCGGTGTGGAGCGTTGTCAGGTGGGCCGCCGTGGTGGATGGGAACTGGGAGGTGAGCTTTTCGATCGTCCCGCCCCTGGCAATTCTTTTAAAGAACGGCGCATCCTGAAAGCGCTCAAAAAAACGCCAGCCAAAGCCGTCCACCAAAAACAAGACTACGGCATCGTAATTATTGGAGGCGAAAGCCTGTTGTATGCGATCGGGAATCCCGGCGAACCCGCCCGCGTCGTAACGCGGCTTGACGAATCCCGGGTTCATTTCTTTTCCCCGAGCATCAAGCGGGCTGCTCGTCTTCCGATCTCCACTGCAAAATTTGTCCCACGGTCCCAGGGATAGACCTGGCTCATGGACGCAAAATATAATCCTTCGATGGGCGTCTGGATGGCGGGTATGTTTTTCGAATGGTTCACAAGCGGCACCGGCTGGGCATAATTGGTTTTGAACACCCAGACCTTTTTCACCCAATCCCGTGAAAACTCGGGATTGAATTTTTGAAAAGCCGGGAGGAAATGTTCGAGCAGTTGGTCCTCGCTCATCGAAAAATATTCATGGCCCACTTCCAGATAATCGCCCGCATAGACGATATGGTCGCCGCCGAAATGTTCCTTCGGCACGAAGTTGGTGTGTTCGACCAGCGCCAGGAAGGGGTACCCCTCCTCCTTGGGAAGGTTGAACCAGTAATAACCTTCCTTCGATAGCTGGTGTCTCAGCGACAGCACCATCACCACCGCGCCCATGGATTTCAATTCAAGCAATCCCTTTAAATAGTTTTCGGGAAGATCGGGGCTCAGCCGCGCCAGTAAATTGGGGGAGGTGGTGACCAATACCTGATGGTACACTTCATTCTTGCCATCGCTTCGCACACTCAACTGGCCCTGTTCCCGTTTAATGGACTCCACAATTGCGCCGAGCCGTATCTGGACGCCCAGGCTGCGCAGCTTCTCTCCAAACAGACTGGCGAAGTTCTGGAACCCACCTTCGAACGTGCCAAGACGCGTGGTTCTCGCCTTGATGCGGGCCCACATCCAGGCCATGTTGACGTCCTGGTAAAAGGGGCCGAACTTCCCGACCAGCAGCGGCTTCCACATTTTTTCGTAGACGTTCCTTCCGGCCCACTTCTTCATCCATGAGTCGGCGGTCACTTTTTCCAGTGCCTTCCAGTTGTTTGTTAAGCGGAGGAACAATCCGACGAAGCCAAACCTGATTTTATCGAGACCAAACCCCAGTCCCGGAAACAGGATCGCCTTTGTGATCGAATCAAACGGGTAAAACTTCCCCTTGTAATACATCACTGTCAGGGGTCGCGGGAAGACCACCATCTTCTCCCAGCCTAATTCCCTGATCAAACCCAGCATGTATTCATCGCTGGCGAACCAGTGATGATAGAACTTTTCCACGGACCAATCCCAGTGTGGTTCCTTGAACCCGGAAGCCAGCCCACCCACATGGCCGGCGGATTCATAGATCGTTACTTCATGCCCGGCCTGTCTTAAATCATAAGCGGCAGCCATGCCGCCAAACCCCGCTCCGATGATTGCAATTTTCATTGTTCTCCGAATTAATTATGGGGCGGTGAATCCAGAAGCGAGCCCTGGACCCCATGTTCTCCCATTTATTGTTTTTTTGTACGCTGCTCGACTTTTGCCGCCAGGATTTTTAGTTTACCCCAATCCTGTCGAACGATGTAGATCATGGCCAGGTTTTGCAGCCAGCGCGTTTCGCAGTTTGGATATTCTGCCAGCCGCTCAAAGACCTCCACGGCCTTCTCGTCGGTGCGGCGCGTCTTCATGTATTCATTCGCCAGCTGTGCCAGATAGGCTTCATTCCTTCTGCGCAGCTGTTCCGCCTGGATCAGTTTCTGGCGGGTTTGCTGGACCTTCTGGCTGACGCGGGCAATGGCCGTTTCCAGCTCGTCCACGGTATAAGGCTTGATCAGGTATTCCTGGGCGCCAACCGACATGGCCGTGCGCAGGGTGGTTGTATCCTTTTCTGCAGAAATAATGATACAGCCGATATCCGGGTGGATTTTGGAAATTCGCCTGAACGCGGACAGGCCGTCCAGTTCAGGCATGTTGATGTCGAGCAGGAGAATATCGGGATGATGCTGCTTTGCCAGGTCCACGGCCTGAAGGCCGTTCGATGCGATCGCCACCACCTCTACATCGTCGATCGTGGCCAGCATCAGGCGGGTGTTGCGGCGCGCTTCCTGAACATCGTCAGCTATCAATACCCGTAACTTTCGGCGGGTGGGAACTGCGGGCTGTGTCATCACTGCATTCCTTCACTCGGGTGAATTGAGACAGTTCACGCTTCGTAAGTTAAGTATAATCCATCCCCCATGCCCCAAAACATTAGGAAAGGATACAGCAGGAAAGTGACATCAGACCGTAATGTACAGACAGGGCTACCCGGAAATCAGGAATTGACCGATCCCGACCGCAATAAGGATCAAAAGCAGGCCCGTGACCAGCTGGAAAATCATGCTGCCATATCTCTGCGTAATTTCCTC
>JBLNAU010000039.1:0-3909 GCA_050259515.1 Syntrophothermus sp. | reverse complement strand
GATCAGGAGTGGATGGGGAATGCCGGCCGTCGGGTTCTGCTGAAACCCGGGATTCGCGCTCGAAGCTTCCGGAGGACTCGTCATAGATATAGATCACAGCCGATGAGCCGGGAACCACGCGGATGGCACTGTTCACGATCAGCTGCAGGCTGAAATCATGCTGGCTGGAATTATCCGCGCCGATATGGTTGATCGCGTTACTGATCTGGTTGAGGATTCGCAGCGCTTCCAACAGGCGCGGATCGATGTCTTGCGGAGAGGATGGGAAAGGCTGGGCTGTCATTTCGAACAATACTCGTTCACGAGTTGACGATGATTTTCCCATTGGTTGGTCATCCGTGCAAGTTGTGGTCACTGCAGATTTTGGAGCAGTTTTAGTCCCAGCTGGATGGCGAAAAATCCCAGGGCCAGTCCGCAGGCAAAATTCACCCAGCGAAAAAAGGTTGGCGTGACGAACCTGCGCCCCCAGGCGACAATGCCCGCCATGGTAAAGCACCACAGGACCGCTCCGCTCAGGAAACCGGCAAAGAAAACGGCGAAATCGACTGGCTGAGGACGCCCTGAGATGGATGCAAATACCGTGGTCCCGAGCCCGGTCCAGAAGACAATGTTCATCGGGTTGCCCAGGGAAAGGAAGGCGCCGTTGGTGAAATCCCCGCGATGGGAATGAGCGGTGTGGGTCGCCAGTTCCTTTTCCTCGCGGGCATCCAAAATTGCGCCCCAGGCAAGCTTAAGCATGAGCAGGATGCCGACCAGGCTCAGGGCAATCCTTGCCAGGTTGTTCTGAACGAGGAAGGCGAGCCCGGTCAGTGCGATGATCGCCCAGGTGGTGTCGCCGACGAGCGATCCCAGCTGGACGAAGAGCGCCGGGAAAAAACCGCGTGCGGCCCCGCGACGAACCGTCTCGGCAGTAATCACACCCGGAGGAGCGCAGAATGCGATGGCAAGGAGGAAGGAGGAGAAAAATAACGGCATAGTTTTTAGAAGACAGACCGAGGCGTAGCTCGGTCTGTCTTTTCCTTTGGCGATTCCGTCATTGCGAGGGCGCTAGCCCGAAGCAATCTCCTCGACTACCTGGGGATAGCCTCATCGCAACAGATGCTCCTCGCAATGACAGGATCTAGCTAGCAGTCAAAATACAACACATACTCATGCGGCGTGGGCCGCAGACGGACGGCATCCACTTCATGGATCCGCTTGTAGTGGATGTACTCTTCGAGCAGGTCCGTGGTGAACACGCCGCCTTCCAGCAGGAAGGCATGATCCGCCTCCAGGGCATCCAACACTTCGGAGAGGGAGCTGGGGACCTGCTTGATCTTCTTCTTCTCTTCGGCGGGCAGCTCATACAGATCGACATCCTTTGCTTCACCGGGATCGATCTGGTTGCAGATTCCGTCCAACCCGGCCATCAGGATGGCGGAGAAGGCAAGGTACGGATTGCAGGTCGGGTCCGGTGCGCGGAATTCCACGCGCTTGGCCTTGGAGCTCCTGGTGGCAGGGATACGGCAGATCGCCGAGCGGTTGCGCTGTGAGTAGGCAATATTGACCGGTGCTTCGTATCCGGGCACGAGGCGGCGGTAGGAATTGGTAGTCGGTGAGGTCAATGCCAGCAGGGCGGGGGCGTGCTTGAGAATGCCGCCAATGTAATACTTTGCCGTCTGCGAGAGTCCGGCGTACCCGTCCTCGTCATAGAACACATTGGTGTCCCCCTTCCATAAGGACGAGTGGACATGCATACCGGATCCGTTGTCGCCAAAGAGGGGCTTGGGCATGAAGGTGACGGTCTTGCCGTTCTGGCGGGCGACGTTCTTGATGATGTACTTGTAAAGCAGGAGGTGATCCGCCATGCGGGTGAGCGTGGTGAAAGTCATGCTCATTTCGCTCTGGCCAGCCGTGGCCACCTCGTGATGGTGCAGGTCCATGGTCACGCCGGCTTTTTCCATGGCAAGCATAAACTTGGAGCGCAGGGTCTGGAGCGTGTCGGTCGGCGGGACGGGGAAATAGCCGCGCTTGGGGGAGATCTGCCCACCGAAGTTCTTACGATCGGAGCGGCCGCTTTCCCACCAGGCCTCTTCACTGTCGATCGAATAGAATGCTTCATTCGTCCCGGAGGAGTAGCGGACTCCATCGAAGACGAAGAATTCGGCCTCGGGTGCGAAGAAGACCGTATCGGCGATCCCAGTGCTTTTTAGATAATCCTCGGCCTTCAGCGCCACATAGCGTGGGTCCCGGCTGTAGGCCTCGTAGGAGAGCGGATCGAACACATTGCAGCTCATGACCAGGGTGGAAATCTCCGCGGTCGGGTCGATGAACGCCGTAGCGGGATCCGGTTTGAGCAGCATATCTGACTCGTGGATCTCCTGAAAACCGCGAATCGACGAGCCATCGAAGGGGATGCCTTCTTCGAAGAAGGATGGGGTGAGGCGGTGAACGGGCATTGTAAAGTGCTGCCAGGTCCCGGGCAGGTCAACGAAACGCAGGTCCACCAGCTCCACATCCTTTGCCATTTCCAGAACTTCCTGAATTGTTTTTGCCATGGGTTATTCTCCTGCAAATGATTTATTTCAAATAATGATTGGCGGATTATATGGGTGAGGGTCATGCCGGGTCTATTACCCAAATGGGTAAATTCTTATAGCCCATTGGATTGCCCGCAACTTGTGCCGTTGATGGGGATTATTGACTCTATATATTCAAAACCGAAAAGGGATTGATCGGAAACGAGGTCGATCATGATTCCACAGCATGGCAGCCACGGGTATCAATATCCCAGATACCTGAGAGGCGGTCATGGTGAAGTGTGAAATGGATCTTCAGGATAGTCTGTATTCATCTATAATGGAATGAATTTCACCCCTGGCATCATTCGTCAATCATCCTGTTTCGCTGGAGAACATCATGGAAAAAATTCAATCGATCCTCTCTCAAATGACCCTGGAGGAAAAAGCAGTCCTCTGTACCGGATCCGGCCCGTGGACAACGGTTCCTGTGGAGCGCCTGGGTGTTCCCGAATTGATCATGACCGATGGTCCTCACGGCATCCGCCGCTCGGGCGATATCCATGCCATTGCTGCCAAAAGCCTGCCAGCCACCTGCTTCCCAACGGCCTCCTGTCTCGCTTCCACCTGGGATGTGGATTTGATCCGCAGAATGGGCGAGGCGCTGGCGGAGGAATGTATTGCCCTCGGAGTGGATGTTTTGCTGGGGCCGGGAACCAATATGAAGCGCTCTCCTTTGGGTGGTCGCAACTTCGAATATTTTTCGGAGGATCCCTATCTGGCAGGGGAAATGGCTGCCAGCCTGGCTGCGGGGATCCAAAGCAAGGGTGTCGGAACATCCCTGAAGCATTTTGCAGTAAACAACCAGGAGTTCCAGCGCTTCAGTATCAGCGCGGAATTGGATGAGCGCACCCTGCGCGAAATCTACCTGCCCGCCTTTGAAAAAGTTGTAAAAAGCGTCCAGCCCTGGACCGTCATGGCCGCGTACAACAAGATCAATGGGACTTTCTGTAGTGAGCACCACCAGCTGTTAACGGATATTCTAAAGAATGAATGGGGCTTCGAAGGAGTGGTGGTTTCGGATTGGGGCGCGGTCCGAGATCGCGTTGCCTCGCTCAAGGGCGGACTCGACCTGGAAATGCCCGGTCCGCAGGAGAGACGGGTCAGGGCCGTGATCGAGGCGGTCCGCTCCGGCGAGCTGGACGAGGCGATTCTCGATGAATCGGTCCGTCGCATTTTGACGATTGTCTTCAAGGCCAAGGAGACACCCAAAGAGGGCACCTTTGATCTGGATGCGCATCACGATCTGGCCGGGCAGGTGGCCGCGGAAGGCATGGTTTTGCTCAAGAACAATGGCCTCCTGCCGCTGGTGGACCGGCAGCATATTGCGGTCATCGGCCGGGCAGCCGAG
>JBLNAU010000038.1:0-6599 GCA_050259515.1 Syntrophothermus sp. | reverse complement strand
TTTTGCATTTCTTCTAGTCACGAAAGGTATTCATCATCCATGGAACAAATCATCTCCGATTTGATCAAACTGCAGGAAAAACCAGCGCCTTTTACCCCGGGCGAATTGTTGTTTTGGGATGATCCTCATATCTCCGCCCATATGATGGCTGCCCACCTGGACCCTGACTCTGAAGCCGCCAGCCGTCCGCCCCAGATCATCGATCGCTCTGTAAAATGGATGATCGAGACGCTGGCGTTGAGAGCCGGCGATTGTGTGCTGGACCTGGGATGCGGTCCCGGTCTATATGCCTCCCGCTTTGCACGTGCCGGTCTGAAGGTCACCGGAGTGGATTACTCGCGTCGCTCCATTCAATACGCAAAGACGTATGCGCAAAAAAACAATTTGGCTATTACATACCGCTATGAGAACTATCTCGAGCTCTGGGATGAAAATCAATACGATGCAGCATTTCTGATCTACGGAGATTTTTGTCCACTTAACCCCGAACAGCGCTCGAAGCTTTTGGCCAATGTGTACCGTGCTCTAAAACCGGATGGCAGGTTCGTGCTGGATGTCACCACCCGGGAGCACCGCCAAAAGTATGGCAACCGGAATGGATGGCGTGCCCTGGAAACAGGCTTCTGGAAAGCGGGTCCGCACCTTCTATTGGAGGAAGGATTCGATTATCCTGAGCAGTCCCTCTGGCTCGATCAATACACCGTCGTCGAAGCGGATAGAAAAATCTCTGTGTACCGTAACTGGTTCCAGGATTACACACCCGAGACCATCACTGCTGAGCTGGAGCAGGGCGGCTTCCGAACGAAAAGCATCTGGAGCGACCTGGCTGGCACTGACTATACTCCTGGAAGTGAATGGATTGGGGTGATCACAGAAAAACGATGAAAGCCGCCATTGCCCTTCTCTCTGACTTTCACGTCCAGAATATTGCCCGCCGGATGGTATACGAGATACAACAACACGCCCGGATCAGATTTCTGGGCTCCCTGCTGCCAGCCCATGTCAGCCTGAAGCAGCCGTTCTCCTTCGAGAACATGGAGGATCTGAAGACCTGGTTCGAGTCTTTCAGCCAGGAGATCCATCCTTTCCGTGTCGATCTTGAACGGATCTATTATGAGGAGTGGGACAGGTACGCAATCATAGGCTTCGAGGTATTGGAAACACCCATCCTGCGCTCCCTGCACGATCGCATCAATCAGGAACTAAAGAACCTGGTCATCGATCCCTCCGCGCCGCATGATGGGGAGGAGTATCGTTTCCATCTGACGGTTGAGCTCGGCGAAGTGGGAGATACCAACCCATTCAAACAGTTTTTCGACTCATTACCTGAAAAACAAGTATATCTGTCCTTTCTGGCTGAATACATAGCCCTGTTCTTTTATGCGGACGGGCCCCTGGAAACCGGGTCATTCATTTGTTATAAAGTCCTGCCGCTGGCAGGAAACGTTTACAAATCCTAGTCAAAAACCCCCTATCCATCCGGCTAGTCGAAGACTCCCCCAGGGACGGGGAGTCTTTTTTGTCCTGCCGTCTATACTTCCGGCACTATCCTGGAATGGAGAAATGACCATGTTTCGTAAAGTTCTTCTATATTGCGGTTTTGCCGCTCCCGTCCTTTATGTGATTACCGTCATCGCAGGTGCTGCAGTGCGCAATGACTACAGTCATATTGTCAATGCCATCAGCGAGCTGATCTCCAATGGCGCGCCAAACAAGGCGATCCTGGATGTGATCTTTAACACTTATGGTGCCCTGCTGCTGGCATTTGCCATCGGTGGTTTTATCACTTTGAAAAATGCACATCCTCTCTGCCGGGCTGCCATGGGCATCTTCATTGGCATCCAGATACTGTCCTTCTCCTGGGGATTTTTCCCCATGGACCCGATCGGCTCAACACCGACCTTTGCAGGTACCATGCACAATGTCTTCGGCGGCGTGGTCGCCCTGGCAACTATTATGATGCCGCTTCTTGTGGGCCTGGGCTTCAGACGTTCTGATGACCTTCACGCCTATGCTATCTATTCTTTCATTTCATCTGCGATCATTTTCACATCGGGGTTAACAGGGGTCATATTGGGCGGACAAGGTTTCCTAGTATTCGGCTTCTTTGAGCGGATCACCATTGGCACCTACGAGATCTGGATCTTTGTCACCGCCCTCAAATTGCTGAAGATGCAACGAACGGAAGAGTCCAAAGAAAAGCTGTTCTCCGCCCAACCTGCATAGAAATCCCATCCACTGTGGAAAATAACAAGCACCTAAACCTGTCCATTTGACCAGCATAGGACTCCCCCAGCGGTGGGGGAGTTTTTATTTAACGAAGGCTAAGATGGAAAACAGTAACAATCGTTTTATGGAGGCAACCATGTTCGCATGCATCATTCTGATCCTTATCTCTCTGCCGGTCACTTTTCTGTCCCTGACGCTCGATACTCTGTTCACGCCCAGTGAACTGAACGATATGGGCGTTTATGCCGAGGATCCGCAACCCATGCCAGGTTTTCAAAAGGAGGCGGGAAATAGCTCCCCAAGCAGGCCATCTTGTCTTTGTACCGGTCTGTCCGCTTGAAGGGAACAGGAACCCACAACATAGTAGAGTACACCAATGAGCATTTCAATCAGCTATCCAAAATCGCAAAAATATTCCAGCGACCTGAGCATGATCTACCAGGAGTGCAGTGGTCCCGGCGGACTGCAGCTAACTGAATTTATGGCGGAAAAAATGAACCTGCGCCGGAACGCACGTCTGCTGGATATCGGTATCGAGCGCGGCTACCAAACTTGTTTCCTCGCCAAGGAATATGGCGTGCAGGTGATCGGGCTCGATCCTGACAACGACCGGAGGGATGGCCTGCCTCATACCGAACACCTGCTGCGAAATGCCCGGATCTGGGGCGTTGAGGATCAAGTCATCGGCTTGAAGCTGGGCGTACCGGATACCCATCTCTCTGCAAACACCTTCGACTTTGTCCATTCCACAACAACGCTGGAAATGATACGCGGTTTCCTTGGCAAAGAAGCTTATCGGGAATGTCTGTCTGAGGTCTTTCGCCTGCTGCGCCCCGGCGGGATCGTTGGCCTGGGGGAACCCATGCATCTCGATGTCCCGATCCCGGAGGACCTTGCGCCGATCTATACCCAGGGCACTGGTGCTGGACCCGAAGGCTGGGCAAAATGTTTTGCTACTGTGGATGAAACCGTCGCTACCTGCCGTGCAGCAGGCTTCCAAATCCTGGAAGCCGGATACGCCCCCGATGGCTGGCATTGGTGGGACGAATTCAGCAAAAATGATCCATACTGTGTAGCCAACCCTGAAGGAGAGGCGAGGATCATCCAACAAGATGGAGGACGCTGGCTGGCGTATGGATATGTCATTGCGCGCAAACCTGCATAATGCCCGGAAGAAGGCTCATGCTGCATTTCGGGCACCTGTCCATTTGGACAGTCCAAACTCCCCGACTGGCAGGGGAGTTTTCGTTTTGTTCTTTGTATGATGTATGCACAGCATCATGAGCAGCCGTTTTCTCAAGACCAAATGCTTTATCCCATCCTGGCGTCCGGGTACTGTTTCGCGGCCTCGCCTGATCGATCATCTACACACGGGCCTGTACGAAGGTCGTAAGCTGACGCTGGTCTCTGCGCCGGCGGGTTATGGAAAAACGACCCTGGCAGCAGAATGGATCCATACCTTGCAGAGCAGGCACCAGGCGGTAACCCATGTGGCCTGGCTCTCTCTGGACGAGGGAGATAATGACCCTGTCCGTTTCTTTGGCTATCTGATCTTCTGTCTTAAGTCGATCGACGAATCGCTTGGGCAGGGCGCACCGAGTCTGCTGGGGTTGCCACAGCTCCCACCTCCCAATGTCATACTGGATGAAATCATCAACGACCTCGCCGGGAGGCAGGATCGTATTCTTTTATTTCTGGACGATTATCACACCATCACAAACCCCAGGCTGCATGAGGCGCTGGAGTATCTCATCGAGCACCAGCCGCCTTCCTTTCACCTGGCTATCACGACTCGCGAGGACCCTCCATTTTCACTGGCCCGCATGCGCGCCGGAAGACAACTGACGGAAATTCGGGCGCGCGATCTTCGCTTTACATTCGAAGAAGCCTGCCAATTTTTTACACAATCCATGAACCTGGGCCTGGATCCGGAGGCGGTCGCCACGCTGGAGACACAAACAGAAGGATGGGTTGCAGGCTTACAACTGGCTGCCCTGGCAATGTACCATCAACCCAGTCCAGAGGAATTTCTGGCTGGCTTTAGCGGAAGTCACCACTATGTGATCGACTATCTGCTCGATGAAGTGCTCAAACGCCAGCCGCCGGAAATCTCTGAGTTCTTGAGCAAAACGGCCGCGCTCAAGCGTTTTAATGGCGAGCTATGTCAGGCAGTCACCGGAAACGCGGCCTCCCCAGCAATTCTCGCCGAATTGGAGCGCTCGAACCTGTTCCTCATTCCCCTGGACGACCAGCGCGGCTGGTACCGTTATCACCATCTGTTTGCCAATGTGCTGTCTGCCGGGCTTTCGCAGGAACTGGAGGATGAGATCTGTATGCGTGCAGCCCAGTGGTTCGAGTCACAGGGATTGCTGGCCGAGGCGATCCCCTACTGGCAGCAGGTTTCGGCCATCGACGAGGTGGAGAGACTGATCGGTACACTGGCAGTCGATCTTATCAAGAATGGCGAATTGCAGACCCTGCTTGGCTGGCTGGAGTCGCTCCCCAGGCAGGTTGTCGATAACAACCCCGACCTGGTTTCCTATAAAGCGCTTTCCCTGCTGATGACGGGCCAGATCCATCGGGCGCAGGATTTTGTTGCCCAGGCAAGCCAAAAGTTTGAAGATGGAACCGAACCTACCAGGTACGGACGGCTGTTAGCCATCCAGGCCTGGTTTTCTGCGACCGGAGATGAAATCCACACCGGCGAACTGGCGAAATCAGCACTGGCACAGCTGGATGAATCGGATTTGTTCTTTCGCATCCTTGCCCTCCTGGCCCTGGGTGACCATTATGCCTGGAATGCAAACCTGGCGGCATCCACGGATGTCTTCCGGGAAGCCTGGCGTCTGGGCAGACAGCTCGATCATCCATTTATTAGCCTGGGCGCGCTGGCCAACCTGGCATTCAATTTATTGGACCAGGGCCAGTTACGCGAGGCAGAAGCTCTCTGTCGCTCCGCACTCGGTGAGTATGTGGATCGTCGAGGCAAGCATCTCCCCATCCTGGGTATGATCTACAGTCCACTGGCGACGATCTGTTATGAGAAGGGGGATTTCGAGGAGGCGCAATTCTTTGCCCAAACCGGTTCCGAATGGTGCCAGCGTTTGTTCTCCAGCGCCATCATGGGCAAGGACAACGAAATCGTACTGGCACGGATCGCCTTTCAGCGCGGGAATATAAAACAGGCGTTTGACATCCTTCAGTCCACGGCGCAGTCCGCGCGCGAAAACCATCTGACACTGATCGTATTTAAAATGGCAGTGATCCAGGCGGAGCTGTACCTGGTACAGGGCAGCCTGGCGGAGGCAGAAATTGCGCTGGAGGAACTGGATGCCCTCGTGCAGTCAAAACTGCCGAAAGCCGAGCATGTGATTGCACATTTACATGCCATCCACTGGTCGGTTGCTGGCCGGAACGATAAGGCCCTCGAAATTCTCAGCCGGTTGGAGAAGGAAAATCAGGACGAGGGCAGCATGCGCCGCGTGATCGGTGTGACCATTACCAAGGCGCTCGTATATCAAAAACTTGGCCAACAGGAACGGGCAACCCGCGCTTTTGAGACGGCACTCCGCCTCGCAGCTCCGGGGGGATATCGGAGTCCTTTTTTCCCGCGTGGGAATCGCCAGACGGTTCCTCTGCTGCAAGCAACCCGTTCCATTGCTCCCTCGTTTGTGGACAGCATTCTGGATGTGACCGCACCGGCAGCAGAGTTCACTGCCGGGCTGCCCGATCCGCTCAGCGAACAGGAAATCCGCGTCTTGAAGCTGGTGATGGCGGGAAAATCCAACCAGGAGATCGCCGCAGAGCTGATCATCGGCGTGGGGACTGCCAAGTGGCACGTACACAACATTCTACAAAAACTGGGCGTGACCAATCGCGCCCAGGCGATCGCCCGCGCCCATGAACTGGGGATGCAGTAACCAGTCCTTTCCCTATCTGGAAGTTTGAATCAAACCTATCTCCAAACCTATCCACGGATAGGCGACAACCCTTCTCCCGACAAGTAGACTGTGATCAAAAGGAGATTCTGATGAACAAATTTCTACTATTCACACTGGCCGCATTTCTGTTGATCGTCCTGTCTGCTTGTGGTTCCACTGTCAAGATGAGCAGTGATGCCGCCGAGGTCGCAAGTGTCGCTTCTGAAATTGCAGACTTCGAGCCACCTGCAGGCTACAGTTCGGATTTCACTGCCAACCTGCTGGGATATACCGTTGCCGCCTACAACCCAGGCGACGGGCACAGCCATCTGTATCTGGTCCAATCGGAAAAAGAGTCGGACGCTGAAAAGCTGGCACAAATGCTTGAGAAACTTGTGCCCGGCTCGAGTGACCGAAATTCCCGTCTGACCGTGATCGAAAACCGGGCGG
>JBLNAU010000037.1:0-4208 GCA_050259515.1 Syntrophothermus sp. | reverse complement strand
CACTGCGCTTCGCCATCCCGCCCATTGGCAATGACTTCATCGCCATGACCAAGGACTCAGCCCTGGTGGCCTCCACCGGCTTTGTCCATGAGACCATGTGGCGTGCAACAAAGGTGGGACGAGCCACATTCCACAGCCTAGAAGCATTGATTATCGCGGCCATCTTTTACTGGCTCATGACCATTATCCTTACTTATATTCAAAGCACGATTGAAGCCCGGCTTTCAAGGGGAGAACGCTAACATGGCACCCATCGTAAAGCTCACTGAGCTCGATAAATATTTCGGGCGCCTGCATGTGTTGAAGGAAGTTTCTATGGAGGTCTCGCCCCGGGAGGTGGTCTGCGTGATTGGACGAAGCGGTTCCGGAAAAAGCACCATGCTGCGCTGCATCAACTTCCTGGAGGAGCCTTCGTACGGGACCATCGAAGTGGATGGTATCAAGGTGGCGGCAGGGGAAAAAGGGCAACAACATAAACAGCTTATCCATGACATCCGTCTGAAGACAGGCATGGTCTTTCAGGAGTTCAACCTCTTCCCGCATATGAGTGTGTTGGAAAATGTGGTCGAGGGACCGGTCACCGTCAAGGGCATGGAACGCGCAGAAGCGATTGAGCTGGCAGAACAAAATCTGGATAGCGTTGGCTTGTTGTTCAAAAAGGATGAATACCCCGCGCGCCTCTCCGGTGGCCAAAAACAAAGGGTTGCCATTGCCAGAGCCCTCACCATGCAGCCCAAGGTCATGCTGTTCGATGAGCCGACCTCTGCGCTCGACCCGGAATTGATCGGTGAGGTTCTCAACGTCATGAAGAAGGTTGCCAAGGATGGCATGACCATGCTGGTGGTCACCCACGAAATGGGGTTTGCCCGCGAGGTGGCAGATCGCGTACTGGTGATGGCCGATGGTGAGATCATCGAGGATGAAAAGCCGAATGAGCTGTTCAGCAAGCCTAAAGACCCGCGCACCAAGGCCTTGATCGACCGTTATCGGACCGGCGGTGCCTAGTGGTTATCGCGATCACCCGGGAAATCAGTCCACGCTTCAACGAGTGTGAGATCACCCACATCGAGCGGACTCCGATCGATCTCGACCTCGCGAGGACACAGCATGCGAAGTATGTACGCGCCCTGCAGAGCCTGGGATGCGGTTGTGAGGTGCTGGAACTGCCGGCCGAACCCGATCTCCCAGATTCAGTTTTTGTGGAGGATGCGGCCTTTATCCTGCCCGAAGTGGCGGTCATCACCCGGCCCGGCGCGGATTCGCGAAAACCCGAGACGGAATCCATCATCCGGGCACTTTCCCCGCTCAAAAAATTGACTCATCTGCAGGCACCTGCCACCCTCGACGGCGGAGATGTGCTTGTCATGGGGAAACAGATATTTATTGGTTTGTCGACCAGAAGCAATCCAGCCGCGATCGACCAGCTCAACAGTTTACTCGCGGCATATGGTTACACTGTTACCGGCGTTTCATTACATGACTGCCTGCATTTGAAAAGTGCCGTTTCACGCCTGGATGACAATACCCTGCTGATCAATAAAAACTGGCTGGACTTCTATCATTTTGAAGGTTTCCGGCTGATCGAGGTCCATCCCGATGAGCCGTTCGCGGCCAACTGCCTGCCGGTTGGCGATTCCATTATTTACCCGACTTCTTTTCCAAAGACATGTGCAAGACTGGAAGCGAATGGATACAAGGTGGTGACCGTGGATGTCTCTGAGCTGGCAAAGGCAGAAGGGGCGGTCACCTGCTGCAGTCTGATCATTCAATAGAAAGCTGCCGGCTAATTTCATCAGTTTGAAACCACTAGAACATGGATATCATCCATGTTCCTTTTTATTTACGGGACATCACCAGCCGGCCAAACCCTTGAGCCAGAATTATCCCTCGCCAGGCATATGCATGGACTGATTTAGCCACCCGTTAACACTGGCGCAAACCCAGGAAAACGATGTAGGCAACCTCGATCAGAAGAATGCCTGTGGAAAACAAAAAATCCCCATCACGGGGATTTTTCATTCTATCAACTTGTGCGCTGGAGAGGACTTGAACCTCCACGCCTTGCGGCACATGGCCCTCAACCATGCCTGTCTGCCAATTCCAGCACCAGCGCCTACCGCTTTTCAATACAGAGATAAACTATTTACACGAATTGTGACTCAAATTCCTATAACCAGTTTAGCGTACGGTGCGGTACTTCGTAAGCACGGCGTATTATAATCGGCTTCATTACATTGTCAAGCAAGGAGAAGGCATGACTCGAATCGTTGTAGACGCAATGGGCAGTGACAATTTTCCTACGCCGGACGTGGAAGGGGCGGTCATGGCTGCCCGGGAATACGGGGTGGAAGTGATTTTGGTAGGGGACGAAGCGAAGGTCAAGCCGGTGCTTGACAAACAGGAGCTGCAAGGCTTAAAAGTCCACCTGGTGCACGCACCGGAGATGCTGACCATGAACGATAAAGGTATGGCACTGGCCCTGAAAGCCAGGCGGGCGAACGCAAAAAACTCCATGGCGGTCGGGATCGATCTGGTCAAAAACGGTGAAGCGGATGTCTTTGTCACCGCCGGGAATACAGGCGCCTGTGTGGCCACCTCCTACTTCCGGCTGGGCACGATCCCGGGTGTCGATCTGCCCGCCCTCGTGGGTCCATTCCCCACAGCAACCGGCACTTGTTTAGTACTGGACATCGGTGCGAATCCGAACTGCAAGCCGATTAACCTGCAGCAGTTTGCGATCATGGGAAGTGTGTATGCGGAAAAAGTACGTGGCATTAAAAATCCACGGATCGGACTGATTGCCAACGGAGAAGAGGCAGGCAAGGGAAACGATCTCGTAAAGGAATCCTATCCGTTGCTGGAAGCTGCGAAGATCAATTTCATCGGAAATGTGGAGGGGAAGGAAGTCTTCAACGGTCATGCAGATGTGGCTGTGACGGATGGGTTTACCGGAAATGTCTTTTTGAAGGCCACGGAGGCAGTTGCAAAGTTATTGATCGAAAAGATTCGGGAGATCATCAAGGGTGGAAATTTACCGACGAAGGTCGGTGGTGCCCTGGTCAAGCCGGCCCTTGGCTCCCTTAAACAGATGCTGGACCCGTCCGAGGAAGGCGCCGCGCCCCTGCTCGGTGTGAACGGACTTGTGTTTATCGGTCATGGCCGCTCGGATGCCATCGCCATCTTAAACTCGGTTCGCGTGGCCAAGGTCGCTGCCGAATCAAAAGTCCTCGACGCCATGAAGAATGCCATCGAAGAAAGCCTAAAGAAACAAGGATAAGCATTGCGTTGAGTGATAGGGAATCACCCATTCACTCCACGTGGTCAAACTCAAAATGAAAATCATCAAAAACGAAAAATTAATCCAACGTAACGGACGGATTGGCGTCTGGATGAGCCTGGCCGCCCTGGCGGTGCTCGGACTCGGCATGTATATCTCCTTCATCCGCCAGGATTTGTTCATCTATGCCCTAGTCGCCCTCCTCCTCGGTTTTACGATGACACAGATCGGGATGTATCTTGGAAACCGTTACAGCCGCAAACCTCGCCCGGATGAGAAACTGGATGCAGGATTGAAGGGTCTGCCCGGAGATTACACCCTTTATCATTACACCACGCCTGCCCCTCACGTGCTTGTGGGCCCCTCGGGCGTCTGGCTGCTGAAGCCTTATCACCAGCATGGACAGGTGGTATTTCGAAAAAATCGTTATCAGATGAGCGGCGGCGGATTCGTACAATCCTATATGCGCATCTTCGGGCAGGAAAGCCTGGGGCGGCCTGAATACGAGATCGAAAAGGAAGCCCAGAGTTTGAGAAAACGATTGGCGAAGGGAATGGATGAATCTAGGATCCCAGAGTTCAAGCCGGTGCTGGTCTTTACCAGCGAGGCGGTTGAAATAGATGCAGAAGGAGCAGACATCCCAGCCGTCAAGCTGAAGCAGCTGAAGGATTTTCTACGGCAAAAGGCGAAGGAAGAAAAGCTTCCCGCCGAGACGATCCGTGGACTCAACGAGGCACTGGCATAGATACAAAGAAATCCGATTAAAAATCCAATGACGACTGCAGTAGAAGGCAAGAAAACAGTCCGTTTCTCGGCGCTTGATAAGTGGGTACTCCCATGGCTCACCTCCGCCATCGGCACTTTCATCGTTCTCTTTCCGAACAATCCGGCCAACATGACGCTGCCCTCCCGGGATTCGGGCGTTTTTCTC
>JBLNAU010000036.1:0-3484 GCA_050259515.1 Syntrophothermus sp. | reverse complement strand
TAGGACAAAGAGATCCGCTTCCGTGAAATAGGGTCTTAACTCAGCCCCGTGTTTTGCTCCGACAAACTTTGTTTCCGGAAAGATTTCCCCGGCTAGAGCTTCCAGCTTCTGTCGTTCCGGCCCATCGCCGACGATCACCAGTCGCGGATGTGAATCCAGCAGCGCACAGGCACGTAACAACAAATCGATCCGTTTTCTCGCTTGCAGTCTGCCTACGAACAGGATGTAGGGTCTACGGCCTATTTTCCAGGGTCGAACTGGAGGCGGAGACTCTGGCGGGGCGGAGACAGAGTTATAGGCCACAAATATTTTCTGGCTGGGGAACCCAAGGGCGGCATACTCCTCCGCGCCGCGCCGGCTGTAGGCGATCATGCCATCGAAACGGTTGATAAAGGACTTCCGTCTCTCGTCCAGAGAGCCTCTGACGGGAGGCGCACCCAGCCCCCATCCGAGGACCGGCTTGTTTCGTTTGTGCATCCATTGGACCGCAGAGGGCGTGGAGAGATAACGAGGGTTGGCCTCCACGATCAGCGCATCCGGGTTCCATTCCTCCAGCCAGTCGATCAGGCCGCGCTGGTAGCAAAGATACAGGGCGCCATTGAACAGATGGATGTTCTGTCCCAAACGGTATTGGGCAACCTCCAACTGGCCTGTCGTCGTAATCCCCTCCCCGGGACGCGGCAAGCCGGTAAAGAGACTCAGGCCGCCCTCGCATGCCGAGGCAAGCAGGTCGAAGAAGGGTGCCCGGTAGCTGGGCAGGACGCGCTGCTGGATGGCAAGCCTGCCAGGAAACTGGTTCATTGGACCGGTTCGCACCTTGTAAAAATAACTGCCGTTTTATCGTGGTATTGCTCACACCAGGCCCTGGAACCTTCCACAGCCTGCACCAGTTTCTTTTGCGTGTTCAGCGACAACATAAGCAAATTCACTTTATCCTGGTCCAGCAACTTGTCCCAGGTGTATTCGGCTGACGAGATCGTTTGATATTTCCTCCAGTGCTCGGGAGGATAGGCATTGAAGCGGTTGTCGATCCACAGCAGGCGGGAGGGCAGTGCATAGGTCAAATAGCTGCCAAATGTGTACTCCGCGAACAGAGGTCCCGCCAGGTCAGGATGGGCTGCCAGCCAGTTCGTCGCGGCGATCGGCGTGGTCGCTTCGTGATAGGGGGGAGGTGCATCCTGCCACCAGGATTCACGAATCCCGGGCAGCATCATCAAGGGCAGCAGGAGGATCAATCCGGCCAGCAAATAATTGAGTGTTGGATTTGTTTCCCTGGGAGCAGGATCAGTCGGCCGGAACGATCTCCATAGCTCGCTGAGCAGAGGGCCGGTAAGAACCGCCATGATGAACATGAACCAGATCACATATCGCAATCCCGAAAGTGCCAGCCAGCCGAAGCCGAGAAACCAGATCCATTCCAAGAGCGATAAACGGCGCGGCGAGAATGCCGCCAGCGGGATAAATAATAAAAGCCAGGCATAAAAGATATTCATCTGCCACCCGGCATTGACCGGGGGACGCCACTCGGTGGCAAACAACTGGTCGGATGGGGAGGTCAGCATGCCGGGGACAAACCCCCAGACAAACACGCCGCGAGGATTAAGAAGGATGACAAACAGGCTGATGATGAGCCAAATGGCAAGTTTCCTTCGATCCCCCGCGCCGAAAAGGAGCGCGGACCCCATCAGAACGAACGCCAGCACGAACGAGCCGTGCAGGTTCACCCACAGCAGCGTGATCACAGGCAGAGTCCACATCAGCCTGGGACGCCCGGTCTGCCAGTGCCACAACACCCAGAGCATGAGTGCGAAAAGCGGATACGCAAACATCTGCGGCCGCATGGACCAGTTCATGCTGCTGGAGAGTCCCAGCAGGATCGTGAGAAGCGTGGCCAGCCTGGGTCCTGTGCCCAGGAAGTGCATCAACGCCCAGATCAAGGCATACGCGCTGCCAACGCAAATGTAGCGCAGGAGGAAGGTCAGTGTAGCCCCGCCGGACGAGTGCGCCAGCCAGAAGATGACCGCCGAAAGCCAGGGCTGGTAAAAGATCGGGCGGCCCGGATAAGTGTAGCTGAAGGTATCCACGCGAGGGATGGCGCCCGTTTCAAGAATATCCTTCCCAATGCGCACATAGAACCAGTAATCATGCGGCGTGATGGCCAGGAACAGGGCGATCGGCAAAAGGACAAGCAGCGCGATGCTCAGCCAGAGAAGATCATAGCTGCGGGATTGGGCGGAGTTCATTCCGAAATGTGCGGCGCCTGCCAGGCAGGGGATTTGTGCACGTGGACGACCTTCCACGCTCCGTTGAGCTTGACCATGACCCTGCTCTCATTGTGAGCGGCAACCCTGACCCCCTCGGGAGAGGCCGTGCTGATCAGCAGGGTATAACTCGCAATCGCCGTGTCGCCATAGTTCTGGATATGCAGGTTGGAAAGATCGAACCGCGTCGGGGATTTGGCCCTGCCCTCCGAGCCAAAGACCGCGCCGCGCTCGGCGTTGGAGGACATCATGAACTCGTGAAAGGGCAGCCCGTCGATACGATGGGGGGTCACCCACCACTCGTAGAGGGTCAGGTCCTCGGCCGTGGTCTCAGTGTAGGTTGGTACATCGTTCTCCTGGATGGATTGGAGATGTACTTTCAGAAAGGCGATCACCTCTTCGTTTGTCATGATGACTCCATTTTATGAATACCTCGGTGGTTGAATAGCGAGCGTATCGAAACCATCAAATTCACCCAGCAACACTTTCAAATATTCATCCACCATCTTTTCCACATCAAAGGCATCCTCCGCCCGCTCCCGCGCCGACTTTCGAAAACGCGGCTGCTCTTCCAGCACTTCCTCTGCCGCCGCGGCCAGTGACGGGATATCAGGCGGTTTCAATTTCCAGGGATCCGCTCCGTAAGGAACCAGCCGCCCGGCATCTCCCCGGACGATCTCAGAGAGCGAGCCGGTATTGAACCCGACGACAGGCAGCCCACAGGCCAGTGCTTCGATCACCGAATTGGGACAGGGTGGATTCACTTCCGCCGAATACAGCAAATGCGAGGAGCGCATCAGCCAGGGGATGTGCTCCCTGGGAACCGTGTCCATGAACTGAATGCGGAAGGTATTTTGACTTTTCACCCTGCTCTTTGTACGGCTGTCCACGCGCCCGACGATCATCAGCTCGATCTTGTGCCTTTTGGAGAGGGCAGTCGCAAGAGCTGTCGCGTGACGGACTCCATGGTTCTGCCCGCCTGCCAGGCTCCCTTCGACGACCAGCAGCCGGTAGTGGCCGGACGGTCGCTCATGCAATCCATGGGGAGTGTAGCGGGTTAGATCCACGCCGTTGAGGATCACCGACGAAGGAACGCGCGCCGGCTTGTACCAGTCCTCCCACCAGCCTTTGATGAATTCGCTCTGGTAGATCACATGGTCTACCAGCCGCCTGCGAATGAAAGAAAGATTCGCGTTCCCATAGATGGCGCGGATCGTGTAGCG